>CALAHL010000714.1 GCA_937891725.1 uncultured Rhodospirillaceae bacterium
AACTGGTCGAAGGGATGCTGGCGGGCAAGGTCTGAAGGCGCTTAGGGTGGTCCGTTTGAAAACGTCCATCGTCCTGAGCCTGTCGAAGGGCCTCACACAGGCATCGTGGAAAGCGCCCTTCGACAAGCTCAGGGCAATAAATATACCTGGAGTTTATCGTGGTGAGCCTGTCGAACCACGAGTTAGAGCCACGCTCCACGCAGCGCCCTTCGACAGGCTCAGGGCGATAAACTGTGTTAGAGTCAGAAGCGGGACGTGCCGCCCTACTCCGCCGCTTTCGCGCCCGCGCCGACCAGACCACCCAGCCGTCCGGCCGCCGACGCCGCCTCGTCGATCAGCCGGTCCATGATCGCCTCGGCCGGCTCGATCCGGTCGGCGAACACGCAGGCCTGACCCATCGACAGGATGCCCTTCTCGGGATCGCCCTCGGTGTAGGCCTCTTTCTGGGCCGTCCCCATCACATAGGGACGGTAGGCCTCGAAATCGGTGACGCCCTGAGCTTCGAGGGCCGCGATTGCGCGGGTGGTCTCGTTGTCGATCCCCCGGAAGGTGTTGCGCATGGAGGCCAGCACCAGGGCGGTCTGGGTCTCGTCAGCCTCGACCACCCGCTGCTTGATCCGGTCATGGGACCAGATCTCGGAGGCGACCAGGAACCGGGTGCCCAGCAGCACGCCCTCCGCACCCATCGCCAGCAGGCCTGCGATCTGCCCGCCGGTGCCGATACCGCCGCCGATCACCACCGGGATCGACACCCGTGAGACCGCCAGCGGCGCCTGCACGATCGAGCCGACCAGGTTCAGCCCCGGATGCCCGCCGCATTCCGCGCCCACCACCGCGATCGCGTCGAGCGGCAGCTTGCTGGTGGCCGAGATCGCGTGCTTGACCGTCGCCACCTTGTGCATCACGACCGCACCGGAATCCTTGATCCGCTCCACCAGATGGGCGGGCGGCAGACCGGCCGTCTCGAAATGCCGGACGCCCTTGTCGAGCGCGATCTCAAGCTGGGCCGGAAGATCGGCGTTCTGCTCCGGGCGGACCGACATATAGAGGTTGACCCCGAACGGCTTACCGCCGGTCAGGCGCGAGGCCTTGTCCAGTTCCGCCTCGAAATCCGTGAAATCCGGGAAGGTCTTGGCCGTGATGAAACCCATGCCGCCCGCGTTGACCACCGCCGCCACGTAGTTGGCGTCCGACAGCCACATCAGCCCGCCGGCCAGGATCGGATGCCGGATGCCGAACAGCTCGGTGATCCGGGTCTGAAACAGCGCGTCCCTCACGTCTTCGCTCCCAGAACCAGGGCATCCAGTGCCACCACGCCCTGTCCCTTCGGCAGCACCCGTACCGGGTTCAGATCCACACTCTCGATGCGATCCGCCTCGGCGGCCGCGAACACCGACACCTTCGCCAGCAGTTCCGCCAGCGCGTCCACATCGGTCGCAGGTGCGCCCCGGACCCCGTCGAAGATCTTGGCGCCCTTCAGCTCGGCAATCATCCGACGGGCTTCCTCGACCCCGAACGGTGCCAACCGGAACGCCACATCCTCCAGCACTTCGACCAGGATACCTCCGAGCCCGACCATCACAACCGGCCCGAAGGTCGGATCGCGCTGCACGCCGATCACCGCCTCGACCCCCTCGGGCGCCATCTCGGCCACCAGCACGCCCTCGATCCGGGCATCCGGAACCTGTCCGCGCACCCGATCCAGCAGGGTGCGATAGGCGGCGCGGATCTTGACCTCGCCATCCTCGCCGCCGCCGACGCCGATCATCACGCCGCCGACTTCGGTCTTATGCAGAATGTCGGGCGAGGCGATCTTGAGGACGACCTTGCCGCCGAGCTTGGACGCCGCCTCCGCCGCAGCACCCGCAGATCCCGCCAGCCGATGTCGGACGAACGGCACCCCCCATTTCGCGAGCAGGCTCATGGCCGCAGGCTCGGACAGCGGCGCGGCCGGCACTTTCGGCGCCCCCTTGGGCGCATCCGGCGGGCTGTCGGTGCCGCGCCGGGCGAAGAACCGGCCCAGCTTCATCAGCGACGCCGCCGCCGAGACCGCCCGGGTCGGGTCCTCGAACACCGGATAGCCGCCATCCTCATAATAGCGGACGATCTCGGGCGAACCGATCAGCGACAGCAGGATGACCTTGTCGGGAAACTGCTCGCGGGTCGTGGCCAGGGTCTTGATCAGGTCGTCGGCGATGTATTTCGAGGACGCGATCATGGTGAAGAAGGCGACGATCGCGTCGTAATTCCCCTCCTCCAGCATGATCCGCAGGTTTTCGGAGATCAGGCTGACATCGTTGAACGCCTGGGCGGTGATGTCGACCGGGTTGCGCACCGCCGCGAACGGCAGCAGCGCCTTCAGCTTGGCCTGGGTCTCCTCGGGCATCGGCGCCACGTCGAGGCCCAGATCGTCGGCCGCGTCCGCCATCTGCACGCCGACCCCGCCCGAGATCGTCATCAATCCGATCCGGTTGCCCGCCGGGAAACGCCCGCGCGAGGCGGCGTAGGCCGCGTCCAGAAGCTGATCGGTGCTGTCGACCCGAACCACGCCGTATTGCCGGAAAAGCGCGTCGTAGACCCGGTCGGAGCCGGCCAGAGCCGCGGTATGGGAGGCGGCGGCGGCGGCCCCGACCGCCGACCGGCCGACCTTCATCATGATCACCGGTTTGCCGGCATCGGAGGCCTTCTGGAGTGAGGCGCGCAGGGCATCGCCGTCCCGGATTCCCTCGGCATAGGAGACGATGACCTTGGTCTGCTCGTCCTCCGCCAGATAGCCGATGGCATCGGCCAGATCCACATCCGCCTCGTTCCCGGTGGTGATCCAGATTCCGGTGTTCACGCCCGATTTGCGCAGCAGGGCGAAGACGTGGCTGCCATAAGCCCCGGACTGGCTGGCGATCGCCACCGGTCCCGGTTCCGGCAGGAAATTGTCGACCGAGGACGAGAACGTCGCCATCCAGCCGGAATGCGCGTTGAAGATCCCGAGACAGTTCGGCCCAAGCAGCCGCAGGCCGCCGTCCCGCGCAATCCTGCGGATGCGGTCCTGGGCCGCCTGCCCCTCCGCGCCCATTTCCGCGAACCCGGAGGAGAACAGCACCGCCGCCTTCACCCCCCTGGCGACACAGGCCTCCAGCGTCTCGGGCACGATCGGCGCCGGCACCGCGATGATGCAGGCTTCCGGTGCACGCGGCAGATCCGCGACACTGGGATAGGCATTCAGCCCCTGAACCGTGTCCCGCTTCGGGTTGACCGGGAAGATGTCGCCCTTGAACCCCGCCCGCTGGATATAGGCGAGCGGGCGACCCCCGATCCGCGAGGGATCGTCCGAGGCCCCGATCACCGCGATGGATGCCGGATCGATTAGGGATTTCAGGGTCGAGACGGCAGGCCGATCATTCAAGGGTTTCGACATCAGACGGTTGCAACCGGAGTCGCGGGCGATCCGACCGCACCGGGCAGGCGCAGCGGCGGCGCGGTCAGCAGGAACCGGCTCCGCCCGTTGGCGGCCAGCCACTCAGCCAGCTCGGTCAGATAGAACATCTCACCCAGGTGGATGCCCAGCTTGAACAGGCACAGCTCGTGGATCGGCATCAAAGGCGGCTTGCCGGCCTTCGCGCGCGGGTTCGGGATTTCCTCGACCGCATAGTTGTCGCCGATCAGGACCGACAGGCCGGTATCGCGGATCCAGTCCTGCAGTCGCGGATCGCCGCCGTCCAGCGTGGCGCAGCCCTTGTGCAGGACCTCCGGGTCCGGATTGCCGGCCATGTCCATCAGGCGCTGGGAGAATCCAGTGTGGACGCAGACCATGTCGCCCTCCTCCACAACCACATCATCGTCGGCCATGATCTTCTCCAGCATCGCGAAGTCGACCACGGTCCGGTCGTCGCCCAGATGCTTGCGCAGATCGATCATCACGCCACGGCCCTGGACGCAGGTCTCCGCCATGGTCTCGATGCCCAGCGCCTTCGCCCGCACACCCGGGAAGCGTTGCAGCGGGTCCGCCTCGAGATCCTCGGTCGGGGCGATCAGATGCTCCAGCCCGTTCCATCCGTTGTAGTAGACGATCTCGGCAATGCCGTCGCCGTTGGCATCGAACTGGGAGCCGACATGGGCGAAACTGTCCCATTGGGTCGAGTACTGCAGCGACATCAGAACCGAGTCGTCGGAGATCACGTCCGTCATGCCCGGCGATTCGGAGGAGGCGGTGAAATTGTAGTTCGAAAGCCCGGTCCGCTCACGCGCCGTGGCATAGAGCTTGGGCGGAAAGCGCCGGGGATTGAGCGCCCGGCCACCCGGAAGATCCAGGGGCAGCGACAGGCAGAAGGACTTGCCGGTCTTGACCTCCTTGACCGCTTCGACCACCCGTTCGGGGGTCAGAAGATTGATCCGCCCAAGCTGGTCGTCCGGTCCGAAATCGCCCCAGTTCGACCCTTCAGGCCGGTTGGTCCACCGCGCCGCCATCGCATCCTCCCAATATGGTTATACCCGGCCTCGAATGGGCGGGTTCAATCAGGGCGAATTGTTGGCATGGCAACGATGCCCTGTGAAGGGCAGAGATCATCTGAACCCGAGCAAAGCATCGACGGTCGGCCCGAACGCCGGATCACACGTTGTCCAGACGCGCCTTCCGGCCCAGATAGCCGCCGTGATGGCGCAGGCCGTATTCATCCCGGGTGACGCCCTTCTTTTCCATCAGGACCAGGGTCAGGGCGTCGGAGATGGCGCTCATCGCGGCAATGCTGGCGGTCGGTGTCAGTTGCAGCGGGCACGGCTCTTCGATCGCCCCCATATTCAGAACCACGTCGGCGAGATCCCGCAGGCCGGAATCCGGATGGGAGGTCACGGCAATGACCTTCCCCGTCCCATTGATATGCCGCGCCAGCTTGATGAACTCGACCACCTCGACGGTCTTGCCGGAGGTTGAGAACGCGATCATGCAATCGCCGTCTTCCACATGCCCCAGATCACCGTGCGCCGCCTCGCTGGGATGGACGAAGAAAGCCGGGGTCGCGGTCGAGGCCAAGGTCGCCGCGAACCGGCGCCCCACATAACCCGCCTTTCCCATGCCGGTGATGATCACCTTGCCCGGCGCATTGAACATCAGATCGATCGCCTGGGCGAAACTGTCGTCCACCTGAATGGCCCTGATCGCCTGGGCTTCGGCGTCGAGAATGCTGCGGATACGGGCTGCGATGTCCATAAGAACGTCTCCAGAATGTGCCCGGCTGGGAATAGGCCGTTCATGCGATCGGCGCAAGGCGGCATCGCCAACAGACGCCCTACCGAAAGCCGCCGGCGCCCGCTAGGCTGAACAAAAATCGGAGGAAACCAAATGGCTCAAACGACCGTTTATATTGGCTGCGGTGCCGGCTTCGCGGGCGACCGCTGGGATGCGGCGGTGCCGGTGGTGGCGACCTTGGCGCGCAGGGACGGCCCGCGCTATCTGATGTTCGAAACCCTGGCCGAACGCACGCTCGCCCTTGCGCAGCAGGCCCGCATCGAGAACCCGGAGGCGGGCTACTCCCAATATCTCGAGCGCTATGTCCGGCCGGTGATGCGGGACGCCAAAGCGGCGGGGATTCGAATCGTCTCCAACTTCGGAGCCGCCAACCCGCTGGGGGGCGCGCGAAAGCTGCTGGCGATGGCGCGCGAGGAAGGCATCGAAGGCCTGAAGGTCGCGGTCGTGGACGGAGACGACCTGACCGCCGTTATGACCGAAGCCGAGATCCGCAACCACGTCCCGGTCGAAGGCCTCGACATGCCGGAAGGCAAGATGGTGGCGGCGAATGTCTATCTGGGTGCGCAGCCGATCGCCGACGCCTTGGCTTTGGGCGCGGACATTGTCGTGGTCGGCCGCTGTTCCGACCCGGCCCTCGCCCTCGGCCCGCTGCTGCACGAGTTCGGCTGGTCGCTGGACGATCTGGACCGGATCGCGGCGGGCACGCTGGCAGGCCATCTTCTGGAATGCGGCGCGCAGGTGACCGGCGGGTACTTCGCGGACCCCGGGTTCAAGGATGTGCCGGATTTCGGCCGGGTCGGGTTCCCGATCGCCGAGATCACCGCAGACGGAGCGATCACGATCACCAAGGCGGACGACACCGGCGGCCTGGTCTCTCACCGCACGGTCAAGGAACAGATTCTCTACGAGATGCATGATCCGAGCGCCTATCTGACCCCCGATGTGACCCTGGACATCACCGGGGTGACCGTAAAGGAGGGGGGGCCGGATCGGGTATCGGTCACCGGCGCCCGCGGCAAGCCGATGCCGCCGACCCTGAAGGCGACGCTCAGTTTCGAGGGCGGCTGGCTCGGCGAAGGGGAAATCACCTATGCGGGACCGAACGCGCGCCGGCGTGCCGAGTTGGCGATCGACGTACTGCGGGAACGGGCGCGCGGTCTTGGGACCAATTGGCCGCTGCGCTTCGACCTGATCGGGACGGTCGCGACCTTCGACGGGGATGACGGCGACCTGAGAGCCGGACGTGACTACTCGGCCGACGGCGAATACCGGGTTCGCATGGCGACACGCGGACCGGACAAGCAGATGGCGCAATGGATCGCCGATGAGGTGCTCTCACTTTATTGTTCCGGCCCGGCGGGCGGTGCCGGTGTGCGCCACAGGATCGCCCCGCAGGTCACCACCGCCTCGATTCTGGTCGATCGCGCCCGGGTGAAACCAACAGCCCGTCTGGTCGAGGAGACCGCATGATGTCGAACACCGTCACCACCAAGCTGCATGCGGTTGCCCATGGGCGCACCGGCGACAAGGGAAACCGGGTCAACATCTCGGTCATCCCCTATCATGACGAAGCGTGGCCCTATCTTCTGGACCAGCTCACCCCGGCCCGAATCCAGGCCCATTTCGCCCACAAGGGTGCCGGTGAAGTGACCCGGTACGAGTTGCCCAATCTGCCGGCGATGAACTTTGTGATCGACGATGTCCTGCAGGGCGGGGTCAACGCGTCGCTGAACC
>CALAHL010000715.1 GCA_937891725.1 uncultured Rhodospirillaceae bacterium
AATATCTCGTCGATCATCGAAGATGCTCCCAAAACGCCGAAGCTCGTTCGCGTTCGGTTAGACGCACCCGGGTTTTCGAAGTCAAGCGACGCGGCCGACCATAGGGCAACAAATAATTCGCTGGCGGTTCAAACCGGGTTCGGGATATCGGTCATGAGCTCGGACCCGGGCCCCTCCTGTCTTAGTCCTCTCACCGGACCCTCATCTGATGTTGTTGCGCAGGGCACGCCTGGAAGATCTCGGCGAGATTTATGACGTTCGCCAGTCGGCGACCGAGAACCGCCTCTATGAGAGCCGAGAGGTATTCCTTGAGATTGCGCGTCCGATCGTTGTCGATCGCCTCTGTTGGGTCTGCGAGGCACAGAACCGGCGGATCGTCGGTTTCGGAGCCTCGGATACCGCGTCGGGAGCAATCGACGTGCTGTACGTCCGCCCTGACATGGAAGGCCGGGGCATCGGCAAGGGGTTGCTTCGGAAATGCTGTGACGACCTGCTGTTGCGGGGTCATCGGATCGTCTGGCTCACGACCGGCGAAGGAACCCGGGCCGAGGGGTTCTATCGCAAGCTCGGATGGCGCTCGTTTCCCAGCAAGATCCCGGGCGAAGTGCTGTTTCGCCGCAGCTTGTTGCGTTGACACGGACGACCTACGCGCGGAATGACAGGCCCCACGAAAATTTGCTATAAGCCTCCCTATGGAAGACCGGCACAGACCGTGTCCCCATGGGTGGAAACCAGCGACGCTTGCCCAGCTCGGAACCCGACCTGGACCGGCAGCGCCCCTGTTTCAAGGAAGACCGAGATGAGTGCATATGCGGCCCCGGTGCGCGACATGCGTTTCGTGATGAATTCCGTGATCGGTCTCGACCGCGTCGCCACCCTGCCCGGTCTCGAGGCCGTGGAGCCGGATCTGGTCGACCAGATCCTGGAGGAAGGCAGCAAGCTGGCTGCCAATGTGCTGGCGCCGCTCAACGCCGTGGGCGACAAGCAGGGCGCTCGGATCGAAAACGGGGTGGTGCGCGCCGCCGACGGATTCGCCGAGGGTTATCGGCAGTTTGTCGAGGGTGGCTGGAACGGCGCTCCGTTCGAGGAGGAATGGGGTGGGATGAACCTGCCCTGGCTGGTCTCCACAGCCTTGCAGGAAATGTGGCAGGCCTCCAACCTCGCCTTCGGGCTGTGCCCGCTTCTCACCCAGGCGGCAATCGATGCGCTTCGCGAGGTCGGAACCGACGCGCAGAAGGCGCTCTATCTACCGAAGCTGGTCACCGGCGAATGGACCGGCACCATGAACCTGACCGAACCGCAGGCCGGCACCGACCTCGGCTCAATCCGGACCAAGGCCGAGCATTCAGACGACGGCAGCTATCGGATCCGGGGACAGAAGATCTACATCACCTGGGGCGACCACGACATGACGGACAACATCGTCCATCTGGTCCTGGCCCGCTCGCCGGACGATATTCCAGGCGTAAAGGGGCTTTCGCTCTACATCGTGCCGAAATTCATTCCCGACGATGACGGTCGCCCGGGCCTTCGGAATGACGTCAAGCCGCTGTCGCTCGAGCACAAGCTCGGGATCCACGCCTCTCCCACCTGCATCATGGCCTATGGCGAGGCCGAGGGCGCCGTCGGCTATCTGGTCGGTGAGGAAAACCGCGGCATCGAGTACATGTTCATTATGATGAACAACGCGCGTCTCGCGGTCGGTCTTCAGGGTCTGGCGATGGCGGAGCGGGCCTATCAGCAGGCCGTGGACTACGCCCGGAACCGGGTCCAGAGCCGGGCCCTGGCCGGCTCGCCCGCCGCCGTTGCGATCATCAATCACCCGGACGTGCGCCGGATGCTGATGACCATGCGCGCCCAGATTGAGGCGATGCGCGGCCTGATCTACGACGTGGCCGCAATGACGGATATCGCGGACCGGCATCCGGACGCGTCCATCGCCAAAGCCGCCCAGCAACGGGTAGATCTGCTGATTCCGGTCGTGAAGGCCTGGTGCACCGATACCGGTGTCGAAATCTGCTCGACCAATGTGCAGATTCACGGGGGTATGGGCTTCGTGGAGGAGACGGGTGCGGCCCAACATTACCGCGACGTCCGGATCACGCCGATCTATGAGGGCACCAACGGCATCCAGTCGTTGGATCTGGTCGGCCGGAAGGTGGCCCGGGACGGCGGTGCTGCTGCGCGGGCCTTCTTGGCCGACGTGGACGCCACGCTCTCGGCTCTGAAAGCCGCAGGCGACGACACCACCATGGCGGCCATGCACAGACGTTTGTCGGTGGCCCGTGATGCACTGTCCGACGCGACCGACTGGGTCGTAGCAACAATGCCGAATGACGCTGCCGCCGGGGCGGCACCCTCGGCCCTCTATCTGAAGCTGTTCGGGATCACGGCAGGTGGTTGGATGATGGCCCGCTCTGCCCTCGCGGCGAAGGATGGCTCTGAAGATCGGGATTACCTGAAAGCGAAGATGACCACCGTTCGGCACTATGCCGACCACATCCTGACCCAGGCGCCGGCCCTGACAGATGCGATCACCGCTGACGGACAAACCGTGATGTCCTTCGCGATCGATCAGTTCTGAGCCTGGATCCAAACGGCAGGAATACCGCGTCGGGCGGTCAATCAGCGTGCACCTTGAGGTTCATATTCAAAAGGAAAGGTCCTTTTAAAATCGATATCCTGAGAACATAATCTGGTCACACAATGGAACTCGGGGCTTCAGGATCCGGCTCGCATCTGCAAAATACGCAGAGAAAGTCAGATAAATTCTGTAGGCAAAGTAGTTTTAGATCAGTAGGATATCCCAAATCGTCCTGGTCTAATTTACTACGACGAAATGCTTGCAAGCAGGGATCGAAATATGTCGGCACGTAGAACTGCGGCCAACGTTGCGTTATGGGCTGCGATTTTTGCCTTGATGACCGCCGACACATCCAGCGGACGGGCCAACAGTGACGCCATTTCAAGTACGCCGGTCGGCAACAAGATTGCTTCGAGCGCGCCGGTAAAAACGCCTGTCGCCCCGGCACCGAGCCCAATTCGAGACACCAGCCCCGACACCTGGGCTTCCTGGATCGGCGGAACCGCGGTGGCGGTTGGCGAGACCGGCCAACAGGCAGCGAGCGCGGCATATTATCTTGGTGGGGAGATGTTGGAGACCAGCCGCATCATTGGGGTCTCCGCACTCCGCACTATGGGACTGATCGAAAGCCCACCGGCTCTTGGCACCAACGGCACAACGGAAGACGCAACCGTGGGGGCCTGGATCGACCTGGGTCTCGCCAACGAATCAAGCCAATCCAAGACTGCCGAGCCAACCTTGCTTAGGAAAGCGGTTCCCGCCGACGACAAGGCTCTTCATGCATTGATCGCAGCGCTGAAGCCGAAGACCTCATCCGTTGGTGCGCTGGCCAATAGCGAAAAGGGCGGATCGCGCGGCGCGCCGCTTGTGGAGACCCATTCCGGGCAAACCACGAACGGACTGATCAGTCAGATTTCCACGAGTTCCCAGCCGACGGATCAGATCGAGCCATCCGACAAAGCCGCCTCGGGGAGCGCTGAGGATCTGCCGGTTCCGGTCACCTGCGAGTGGCCATCCATATCTCAGTCGGACACCCCGAGCCTGAGCGCGGACGATATCGGCACTCTGACGGGGTTGGGCCTGATGGATGAGAGCGCGCGGCGCCTCTCCGACGGTACTGTTTTCCTGCCGGTCGTCACCCAACGGCTGCTCCAGGTCCGGACTGCGGTCGCCTGTGACGGACACGTCGCAGGGACCCGGCGCCTGGTCGGACACGTCATCGCCAACCCGACCAGCAGCGGACTTGTCCAGGCGGAACAGGACGGGCGGGTCGAGCGCGGAGCGTTCGGTTTCCCGGTGATCGGTCAAAAGGTACAGCAGGGTGAACTTCTCGCCTATCTCACCCCTATTCTGTCGACCAGTGAACGCGCGCAGCTTACCCGCGAGATCGCGACACTCAGGGGCATGGTCGCCGCCAAAGAGCTGGAGATCGCCCGAACCCGCGAGATGCCGCTTTTGCCGTTCCGTGACGGCCGTATCCTGTCGCTGCGTCTTGAACTGAACACGCTGAAATCCCAACGCGATGCGCTGATCGAAGGTCTTGAAGGACGCCAACCTCTGGTCGCCTCGGTCTCCGGTGTGATCGTGGAATCCCAAGTGCGGGTGGGACAGGTGATCGAGGCCCGCCATGTGCTGTGGGAAATCGCCGATGCCAACGATCTTTGGGTCGAGGCCGAGATGTTCGACGGTCAGCCGCTGAGTGTCGTGCCGGGTTCGACCGCAGTGACGTCGAGCGGATTGGAGATGGGCCTGGAGTTCGTCGGTGCGGGGCTCTCGACAACCGAGTCACAGTCGTCTCCTGTGCAGTTCCAGGTCACATCGATTCCGGAGGGTGTTCGGATCGGCGAACGGGTTGTCGTCAATCTTCGCGAAAGCGGAATGCAGTCAGGAACTCTGATTCCGAAAAGCGCGATGCTGCGCAGACCGAACGGCGAGATGGTTGTTTGGTCATCTTTCGGGCCTGAGCGCTTCGAGGCCTTGAAGGTCGACTGGAAGCCCGTGGACGGCAGCACTATACTGATTGAAGCTGGTATTTCCCCGGGTACGCGGGTCGTGATCGACGGCGCAGCTCTGCTGTCCGAGGTAAGATGAGGGTGAAACAGATGCTTGAGCGGCAGAACGACGCCAAGATTACGCGGCCATTTCGCCTGAAGATCGGAGCGCTGCTGGCGACTGTGATTCTCGGCTGGACCGCACCTGGCCTCGCGGGCATTGGTCATGAAGGCCATAACCATGGGGACGAGGCTGAGCGTCCGCCGGCGGATCTTCAAGAGCTGAAGCCGCGAGCGGTCGCCACCGGAACGACGTTCCAATTGGTCGGAATTCCGGTTTCGGGCGCGCTTGCCATCTTCATCGACAGTGTGGCGAACAACACTCCGGTCACCGGAGCGTTTGTCGAATTGATGACCGCAGGCGACTCCACGCTGATCGCCGAAGAAGTGGTGCCGGGCGTCTACATGGCGTCACCGTGGCCTCCGCGCGGGGTTTCGACGGACCAACTTATCGGTTCGGACGTCATCACGACAATCGTTGCGGAGAGTGGGGACGATCTTCTGTTGGTCCGCCTGCCCGATGGTGTCGCCAATCCGACCGGCGCCGAGGCAGCTGAGACCGACTCCGGCGTGGGAACAAAGGTCGCTTCGATGGTCTCGAGCGATGCGGAAAGCTGGGGCGGCAGCGCCCTGCTTATCATGGCGGGAAGTATTCTGTCCCTCGCGGGCATCTTCGCCGGGCTCCGCAACCGCGGGATCGGCCGGTGGATCGGATTCGGGGCGATCGCGATGGGTGCCGTGATCGGCATGTCCTCCTCCGGTATCGTCTAACGGTTCTTCACCCGTTTTGCGCGGTGTGTGAACAATCACCCAGGAGCAGACCGTTAGATGTTTTCGTATGTGGTCGATCAGAGCCTCCGCAACCGGCTCTTTGTCGTGGTTGTCGCGCTCATCATGGTGGGGTACGGCGCCTTTACCGTGACCCGGATGCCGGTCGACGTGTTTCCGGATCTGACCCGGCCCACCGTCACGCTGATCACCGAAGTCGATGGTTTGTCGGCAGAAGAGGTCGAGGCCCTCGTCACCTATCCGATTGAGACCGGCATGGTCGGCATGCCCGGGCTCGAGCGGGTCCGCAGCGTGTCCAGCCGTGGTTTATCGATGGTCTACCTGGAATTCGGCTGGGACACCGATGTCTACCAAGACCGTCAATTCGTCGTCGAACGGATGGAACAGGTCTCCGAGGCGCTTCCGGACGACGTCGTTCCATTCATGACGCCGATGTCGTCCATCATGGGCGAGATCATGCTGATGGCCTTCACCGGCGACCAGATCTCGCCGATGGCGTTGCGGGAACTGGTCGACTGGGTCGTGCGGCCGCGCATCATGGCCATTTCCGGTGTCGCCCAGGTGATCCCGATCGGTGGTGAAGTGCGTCAGCTGCGGGTAACCCCAGACCCGGAACGCATGATGGCGCTGGGGGTCACGGTGGATGATCTGACCGGTGCGCTTGAGAATTTCGGCCTGAACACCGGCGGAGGGTTTATCGAACAGGACGGCCGCGAGTACGTCATCCGAAACGTCGGCCCCGGTCACCGCCCCGAGGATGTCCGCAATCTCCGGATCGCCGATCGCGGTAACATCGCAGTGCCTTTGAAGCAGATCGCCGATGTTGAATTTGCGGCAGCCACCAAACGTGGAGATGCCGGGTACGACGGACAGTCCGCAGTCATCGTTTCGGTGATGAAGCAGCCGGGCGTGGACACTCTTGCCCTCGTGTCGGACATCAAGACCGCAATGGCCGCGCTCTCTTCAAGCTTCCCCGAAGGCGTAGAGGTTCACGAGCCGATCTACGACCAGAGCGATTTCATCTCGACGTCGGTCGACAATGTGGAAACCGTGCTGATCGAAGCCTCGATCGTGGTGACTATCGTTTTGGCCGTTTTCCTCGTGAACGCCCGCACCACCATCATTTCGCTGAGCGCAATCCCGGTTTCGGCGATGGTCGCAATCTTGGTGCTGCACGCGATGGGACAGTCGATCAACACCATGACGCTCGGCGGGCTTGCGATCGCGATCGGCGAGTTGGTTGACGATGCCGTGGTTGGCGTCGAGAACGTGTTCCGCCGATTGCGCCTCAACGCAAGCTCGAGCCGTCCGCGTCCGCCGATGGAAGTGATTGCCGAGGCCTCAATCGAGGTGCGGTCGGGAATCATGATCGCGACCATTATCATCGTCGTCGTTTTGGTGCCGCTCTATGCCCTGTCGGGAATCGAGGGGCGGATGTTCGCCCCGTTCGCGACCGCCTATATCGTCGCGATCCTGGCGAGTTTGGTCACAGCCGTCATGCTCACACCGGTGATGTGCTACTACCTGCTGCCGAACACCCCGCTGATGCACAAGGGCGACGGCGCGGTGCTGAACTGGCTGAAGAGCATAAACCGAAAGATTGTCACCTGGGCACTGCAAAGGACCAAAGCCGTGGTGGCGGTCGCCGTGGTAGGCGCCGTGCTTATCGGATCAACCGCCCTGCTTCTGCCCCGAGTCTTCATGCCGACCACGAACGAAGGCTCGATCGTCGTGCTTGCCCAGATGCCCGCCGGCACATCGCTGCAGGAATCGAACCGGATCGGCCGGATGGTCGAAAACGTGATCATGCAGGTTCCGGAAGTCATCGCGGTCGGCCGACGGTCCGGACGCGCCGAACTCGATGAACATGCCGAGAACGTCAATGTCAGCGAAATCAACGTCCGACTCGACCGAGAGGGACGGAGCAGCCAAGCGGTACGTGCCGATATCCGCGAACGGCTGAACCCGTTTCCGATCCGTGTGATCATGGACGAGCCCCTGTCGCACCGGATCGATCACATGATCTCGGGCGTTCGGGCGAAGATCGCGCTGAAGCTGTTCGGCGACGACCTGGATGTGCTTCAGACGGTGGCGCAAGGCTTTGAAGAGAAGCTGCTGGATATCCCCGGTATCGACGATGTCGGCGTCTCGACCCAAGCCCGGCTGCCGCAGATCTCGATCTCGGTGAACGCGGAGCAGGCGGCCGCGTATGGCATCGCCCCCGCCAAAGTGCTGCAAACCCTCCAGAAACTCACCCTGGGCACCTATGCCGCCGAGATCTTCGAAGGTGAACGTCGGTTCGATCTGGTTGTCCGGATGGATGATTCCGACCGGACCAGCGATCGGCTGATGTCTCTGCTGATTTCAACGCCGCGCGGTCACGTGCCGCTGTCCACCTTCGCCGAGATCTCCGAGTCCGACGGCCCGAACAACATCAACCGCGAGAACATGCGTCGCCGCGTTGTCATCCAAGCCAATGCATCGGGTGACGACATGAGCGAAGTGGTCGAGGCGATCCGCCAGACGGTCGCCGAAACCAAGCTGCCGTCCGGATACTTCGCCGTATTGGACGGCACCTTCCGCGCCGAGGAAAGCGCGTCTCAGGCCATCCTGATCCTGTCGATTGCGTCGCTCGCCATGATTTTTGTGGTGCTCTATTCCCGCTACAAGCGGGCCAGCCTTTGCCTGATGATCATGGCGATCATTCCGATGGCGACGGTCGGCGGTATTGTTGGGCTTTGGGTCGCTGGCCTTCCGCTTTCGATTGCTGCGATGTTCGGCTTCGTCACCCTTGCGGGCATCACCGCACGAAACGGGATCCTGAAGATCAGCCACTATATCAATCTGGTCTTGTACGAAGGGGAGCAGTTCAACGACGCTTTGATGGTTCGTGGCAGCGAAGAACGGCTGGCCCCTGTTCTCATGACCAGCGTCTCGGCCGGCCTGGCACTCATTCCGCTTCTGTTCGGCGGCGATGTTCCAGGTAAGGAGATCCTGCATCCGATCGCAGTGGTGATCTTCAGTGGACTGATCAGCGCGTTGCTGCTGGATACGTTCCTGACGCCCGTCCTCTTCCGCCTGTTCGGAGAAGACGCGCTGAAATATCTGCAAGGGTCGGCCGACGCCAAAGCCTTGAAGGAAGCTTTCTAAATCAACATAACCAACCGGTTTTCCAATATTGAAGGAGTTGTCAGATGATCACTCATGTTCCTCGCCTGGGTCGAGTGCTTGCGCTCTGCCTCGCTGTGACCGGTGCTGTCGCGATCGCCGTCCCCGCATTCCCCGCCCTGGCGCAAAGCACGCATGAGCACGCGCATGAGGAAGGTCCACATGGCGGTCAGATCGCTGAGGTTGGGCCCTATCATGCAGAGATCGTTCTCGAAGACGGTGAAATCCGCATCTACGTGATGACCCATGATGAGCCCGCAATCCCAGTCACGGCCAGCAGCGGCGATATCGTCGTGCTTACAGGCGCCGGCAGCAAGAAGATCGTCCTAACCGCCGATGGTGACTCGCTGGTCGGCAAGCCTGATTTCGAAATCGAGGAAGATGCAAAGGCAGTGATCCGCATCAAGACTGCGGACGGGAAAACCCATGCTGGCAAAGCTCAGATCGAGACGGATTAAGGTGTCTCCAGACCTCACAACGGCATAGAGTCCAGACCATGGGATATGACATTGGACTCTATCTGGCGAGTATTCCGCTGGAATCAGCGGTACCGCTGTTTCTGGCTGTGGGCATGCTGGTTTCGATCATCGGCTCGTGGGTGGTGAACTCAATCTTCACCCCCTTCCAGCTTGAGGCTAACAATGGCGTGGGAGGGGCCAAATTCGGGTTTCTCGGTGAGGTTTACGCCGTCACCCTGGGTCTGGCGCTGATCGGCGCCTTCGATCACTACACCACTTCGCAGACCAATGCGCAGAAAGAGGCCGCCACCCTTGCCAGCCTCAAGGGGGCGGCTCTGGTTTATAATCTCCCGGAGCAGGAAGCTGATCAACGAGCGATGCGCAATGCAGTGACAGCGTACGCGCGCGCTGTCGTGGATCGGGTGTCAACGCCGGACTAAAAATGCATTACTCGGCCGGAGCAAAAATGCATCACTT
>CALAHL010000716.1 GCA_937891725.1 uncultured Rhodospirillaceae bacterium
ACGGCGGCATGGTTGCCAACGACTGGATGATGCAGCGCCTGACTGACATCCTCGCGGCCCCGGTCGACCGACCGATGGTGCTGGAAACCACCGCCTTGGGAGCTGCGTGGCTGGCAGGGTCGAAGGCCGGTGTGTGGCCGGATCAGGACGGTTTCGCCAAGCAATGGCGCCTCGACCGCCGGTTCGAGCCCGCAATGGCCGACAATCTGCGCGACGCCAAGCTGAAAGCCTGGCGTGACGCGGTTCGACGCACCCTGACAACCAATTAACGTCAAGCCTGCGCAAGACGCTCGTAGACCACGCGTCCACCGGTCACCGTCAGGTCGGAGACGATGCAGGGAATTCGCGCCTCGTCGACCTCGAGCAGATCCTCGGAGAGGATGGCAAGATCGGCAAGTTTGCCCGGCTCGATCGTGCCTTTATCCGTCTCCTCAAAGCTCAGCCACGCGCCCTCGCGGCTGGCCCCTGCCAGCGCTTCCATGCGCGAGAGTTTCTGATCCGGCCCCAGGACCCGGCCCTGCTCGGTCAGGCGCGAGACCGCGTGTCCGATCGGCACGAACAGACTCGGCGGCACATTGTCGGTGGCGAGCGAGACGTGCACCCCCGCATCCACCAGATCCCGGAGCGGCAGGACCTGACCGATTTTGTCCTCACCGAGTTGCGCCCGTAGCGCCTCGCCGTCCTGCTCGATCCATTTGGTCGAGTAGGATTGCAGCACGAGACCCAGATCGCGGACCCGCTTGATCTCGTCAGCGGTGAACATACCGATATGCTCGATTATCCAGCGCTGGTCGTCGATCGGTGCCTGCCGGTGCACCTGCTCGTAGAGCTCCAGGATTCGGGGCGAGAACGAGCCGACACGGATGCCGTTCCGGGCCGCCTCGACCATCATCTCGATCATGACATCTTCCGGCAGCGCGCTGTCGAAATTGAAGCCGGCCCAGCCGGTATAGGGGCCGCATAGCGCCCGCAGGCGGTTCTCCTCGGAATAGTCGGACTCTGTGTAGATCCCGGCCATCCGGAGATAATCGTCGCCAAGCCCCCGGCGTGCCAGCCAGCGCCCCCAATCGATCAACAGATCCCGCACCGCTTCGGCATCCACGCTCGGCCAGGCAGGCGAGAACATCAGCTGCGAGCGGACCGGAAGCGGCCCCTCCTCCCGCAGATACTGATAGGCCGCGAACACCTCACCAGCCACGCCATGGCCCTCGAACACGCTGGTGGTGCCGAGGCTGTTGTAGATCTCCATAGAGCGTCTCAATCCCGCGATCCGGTCGTCGAGGGTGAACCTGGGAATGCCGCGCATGAGGGTCTTCTCGACCAGCGGCTTGTAGATGAACTCCCGGAGAATCCCGTTCGGCTCGCCGGTCAGAGGGTCCTTGCCGATCTCGATCGACGGGGCGGGCGGCATCGTGTTCCGGGTGATCCCGGCCCGCTCCAGCGCCTGCGTGTTCGCGACCGACACCAGCGGCAGAGTGTTGCGCCAGTGGCCCCAGATCGGGCGGATGTAGACCGGGTGATCGGGAGCGGCGCTGTCGAGTTCCCGGCGGGTCGGAAATCGGGCCTCCGCAAGATTGTCGGGGACGCCCTGGTAGAACGGCGGCTCGCCGATCGGCATGGTGACGATCCATTCCCCCTTCGGGGTCTGCGCCGCGATCTCCCGGATGCGGTCCAGCACATCGGCGATGGAACTGCAGCCGGACAGGGACGGAAGGATCTCCTTCAGTCCTTCCCGGTCCAAATGAGCGTGGCCGTCGATCAGCCCGGGAACCACCAGCTTGCCGCCCGCGTCGATCCGACGGGTCTCCGATACGGCGAAGCGCTCAATCTCCTCAACGCTGCCAACGGCGAGGAACCGATCCCCCCTGATCGCAACAGCCTGGGCGAGGCGGTCACTCGCATCGAGCGTGGCGACCTTCGCATTGGT
>CALAHL010000717.1 GCA_937891725.1 uncultured Rhodospirillaceae bacterium
CGGCGCCGGCGGGGTCGGGCGCGCGCTCGGCGGCGGTGGTGGCGGCGGCGGGGTCGGGCGTTTCGGCACGTCGGGCGCCGACGCGGTCTCGGCCGGCATCTCGCTCGGCTTGCTCGTCTCCGACGGAGGCGGCGCGTTGGTCATCTCTGCGATCGTCATCACCTCGACCACCACCAGACGGGTGGCGATCTCGCGATCCTTCGCGAAAAACGGCAGCCCAAACACGGCGAGCAGGATCAGCACCGCGTGCAGGACAACCGAAAACGTGAGGGCGAAAGGTCTTGTCATGATCGATCTGATCGACGTTCCAAATCGGTTGATGATGTCGGCTTAGTTCGGGGCCGGTGCGGGCTGCGCCCGGGCCGGGTCCGGAAGTTCCGCCAGCAGGGCGACCTTGGTGAAGCCGGCCGCGCTGACCATGCCCATCACCGTCATCACCTCTCCATAGGCAATCGCCTTATCGCCCCGAACGAAGATCCGGGTATCGGGCTTCTCACCTGTGATGGCCGTCAGCTTGGCGACCAGGCTCTCCCGGTCGATCGGGCTCTCCTGCAGCCAGACCGATCCATCGGCCCTGACCGTCACCACCAGCGGCTCGACCTCATCGGTCAGCTGGGCCGCCTGGGTCTTGGGCAGATCGACCGGCACCCCAACCGTCAAAAGTGGAGCCGTGACCATGAAAACGATCAGCAGCACCAGCATGACGTCCACGAACGGGGTGACGTTGATCTCGGACAGCGGCGCGTAGCGTCTGGCGTTCGATCGTCGGTTCAGCAGCGGGCCGGCCATGGCTTATTGCCCCTCGTCCAGTTGCCGCGACAGGATCGAGCCGAACTCCGAGGAGAAGGCCTCCAGCCGAGCCGCGTACTTGCCGATATCGGACGAGATCTTGTTGTAGAAAATCACCGCCGGAATCGCCGCCACCAGTCCAAGTGCGGTCGCGAACAGGGCCTCAGCGATACCCGGAGCCACCACCGCGAGGCTGGTGTTCTTCGAAGCCGCGATCGACTGGAAGCTGTTCATGATGCCCCAGACCGTTCCGAACAATCCGACGAACGGGGCGGTGGAGCCGACCGACGCGAGGAAGGTCATCCGCTTTTCCAGCGTTTCCATCTCCCGCATGATCGTTAGGCCCATGACCTGCTCGATCCGTTGCCGGACGCTCGCCCGGAACTCATTGCCCTTGGCGGTCAGGCCTCGAGCCGTGGACCGGCGCCATTCCCGCATAGCGGAGGAAAACACCGCCGACATCGGGTCGTTCGGCTGGTCGCCCATCTTGTCGTACAGATCCTCGAGCGAGCCGCCGGACCAGAACCGATCCTCGAAATCACTGGCGCGCGAGCGGAGCTGGCGGACCTTGAAAAGCTTCTCGAAGATGATCGCCCAGCACCAGATCGAGGCCAGGACCAGCATGATCATCACCGCCTTGACCAGCGGATCCGCCAGCAAGAACAGCCCGACGATGCTAAGATCCGCGCTGGCGCCCAGCCCGGCGTCGAGACCCGGCGTTACAAGGGTTTGATCCATTCCCGTCCCCGTTTGGTTGCTAGAACTTGTCGGTCATGTCGACGTCCCGGCCGTGCCGGCCAGTCGGTCGCGTATTTCGGGCGGCAATCGCCGCGGACGCCCTTCGGCATCCACCAGCGCCACCACCAGATCCAAGGTCACCAGCGGCCCGGCGTCACCCGCCTTGCCGACCTCTTGAGTCAACTCGATCGCGGCACCCCGCACCGCGCGCAGATCGCAGCGGACTTCAAGGGCGTCGTCGAGCCGGGCCGGCGCCAGGTACTCGACCGTGCAACGTCGCACGACGAAACCCAGACCCTGCCGGTCCCGCATGTCGGATTGATCGATCCCGACGGCACGCAGCATCTCGGTGCGCGCACGCTCGGCAAACTTCAGATAATTGGCGTGGTAGACGATGCCGCCCGCGTCGGTGTCCTCGTAATACACCCGGATCGGGAACACGAAACGGGGCAGCACGGATCGGCTCGAACCGGCTGAGGTGCGGGCAACGTCCAGACCGGCTTCAGGCATCATCGGACTCGCCATTTGCCAGAAGGTCGAACTGCTCACGAAACTCCTTCGGGGGATTGAGGCCCAGATAGCGCCATCCGCCATGGGACAGAACCCGGCCGCGCGGCGTGCGCTGGATCAGGCCCTGCTGCATCAGATACGGCTCGATCACCTCTTCGATCACGTCCCGCTGTTCGCCGAGCGCCGCGCCAAGCGTCTCCGCGCCGACCGGTCCGCCATTGTAGTTCTCGGCAATGCAGCCGAGATAGCGGCGGTCCATACTGTCGAGGCCCCGCGCATCAACCTCAAGCCGGGTCAGAGCGGCATCGGCGATCACCGCATCCACCACGGCCTTGCCGGCGACCGACGCGAAATCGCGCACCCGCCGGAGCAGACGCCCTGCAACCCGAGGGGTACCGCGCGCACGCTTGGCGATCTCAGCGGCGCCGTCCTGGGTCAGACCGAAGCTCAGCAGGCTGGCGCCGCGCGCCACGATCCCGGTCAGTTCTTCGGCGGAATAGAACTGGAGGCGCAACGGAATCCCGAACCGTTCGCGCAACGGCGTGGTGATCAGCCCCGACCGAGTCGTGGCCGCAACCAACGTGAACGGCGACAGGTCGATCCGGATCGATCGCGCCGCTGGTCCTTCGCCGATAATCAGGTCCAATTGAAAGTCCTCCATAGCGGGATAGAGCACTTCCTCTACGGCAGGATTAAGGCGATGAATTTCGTCAATGAACAAAACGTCGCGCGGCTGCAGGTTGGTCAGGAGCGCCGCCAGGTCCCCCGCCTTCGCGATCACCGGACCGGAGGTGGCGCGGAAATTCACGCCCAATTCACGGGCCACGATCTGAGCCAGGGTCGTCTTGCC
>CALAHL010000718.1 GCA_937891725.1 uncultured Rhodospirillaceae bacterium
CTTACGCCTATTTTACGGAGATCCGCTTGGGAGGCGTGCCGATCGTCTCGGAACCAGCGACGAATCTGACGACCGCACTGGTGGAGAGTCCGAATGGCGCACGACTCCAGATGGCCTTCAGCTTGCCGTTCGCGACCCCGCTGGACCTGTCCGATGGCACCCTGGTCTACGCGGTGTTCGACCCGAGTTTCTATATCGATATGCGCCACACGGTTCCGAGTGATGCCCGGCTCGACGGCGGGGACGGCTGTGCGCTGGAAATGCACCAGTCCGAACCGAGCCAGGATGTCGCAAATCTGGCAGCCGCCCTCGACAAGGATGCCGAACCGATTCCAACCCTCGGCCGTCATTTCGCACAGTTCGTAGAGGTCGCCTGTCGATGAGCGCCCCCGGACTCAGCCGGCCTTCCGGCGTGACGCCCTGGCTCACGGGACTGGTCCTGCTGGCGGCACTGCTGGGCCTGGGAGCGATCCTGTTACCGGAGACCAGCGGCCTGATCGACGGCCTGCGCGAGGCGCAACTGGCGGTGCACGGGCAGCTCACGGCGGCGGTCAAGGCGGTTCAGGGCGATCCCAAGGCAGGCCTCTGGTTGATGACGATCAGCTTCGCATACGGCATCCTGCACGCGGCGGGACCCGGTCACGGCAAGGTGGTGATCGCGACCTATCTCGGCGCCGGAACCGCCTCGCTCCGGCGGGGTATCGCGCTGTCCTGTGCTGCAGCCCTGGCCCAGGGGTTGACGGCAATCGCGCTCGTAATCGTCGCCACCTCGGTGCTCGAAATGGGGTTCCGCGACACCCAGGGCTCCGCAAACGGCTTCGAGATCGCGAGCTATGCCATGGTCACCGCGCTTGGCCTCTGGCTGATGATCCGCGCGATCCGATCCGTGCTGGCGCTTACAAGAGCCAGTGCGCCGGATGTCGAACACCACTCTCACCACCACGGGCATCACCACCAGCACCAGCACCACGTGACGGATCAGTCCTGCGAGGCCTGCGGACATGCGCACGGTCCCAGCCGGGCGGATCTGGAGCGGGACGGCGGCTGGGCGGCGATGGCCGGGGTTGTCACCTCGATCGGGCTGCGGCCCTGTACCGGGGCAATTCTGGTATTGCTGATTTCCGAGGCCCTGGAGCTGAGATGGGCCGGGATCGCATCGGCCCTGTCGATGGCCGCCGGAACCGCGCTTACAGTCTCGGCAATGGCGGCGCTGACCGTGCACGCACGCGGCCTGGCGGTCCGGCTGTTACAAGGGGCGCCTGGGCAGACGTCCGGTCTGGCGCGTCATCTGCCGCTGCTGGGCCAGCTGCCGATGCTGATCGGCGGGCTGGCAATCGCCGTCTTGGGAGCAAGCCTGACCTGGGCGGCCCTTTCGACTCCGGCGCATCCCCTGTTCTGACAAGCTGCCGGATCAAAACTCCCGGAACAGCCGTCCGAATCCGTCGATCCGGTCACTCACGCCGAGCAGGCGCAGGCAGTCCCAGATCATCGCTTGGTTGGAGACCACGACCGGCTTTCCGAGCCGACGTTCCAATTCGTCGACAATTTCGACCGAACGCATGGCACCGCAACTGAAGAACAGCGCGTCGGCGTCGGGGTGTTTGGCAGAGGCCGCGACCGCATACTCGGTCAGGAAGTCCGGCGGCACCCGCACCATCTGGCTGTCGAACTCAAGGCCGAGACCGTAGATCCCGGCGACCTCAATGCCTCGCGCTTCCAGATAGTCGACCTCCCTCTGATTTACCGCGTCCACATAGGGCGTACAGACCACCACGCGCTTTACCTCGAACGCCCGCAAGGCCCGGATCACACCGGTGATCAGCGAGCTGGTCTTGGCGTTCGGCGCGCCCTGGGCCAACAGCTCGAACACCCGCTCCTCGCCCAACACCAGACTGCCGGAGGTGCAGGCATAGCTGATCACGTCGAGCGAGCCGTCCGGCAACACCACCGACGCCGCCCGCGCAAGGTCCTCGGCCACGTCGGTCAGGCTTTCGACGGTGATCGAGTCCGCGTTCCGCACTCGTGTGAAATGGAGACCGATGCCAGGCGGGGTCAGCCGAATGACATCGTCCTGCACGGTCTGCTCTGTCGCCAGAAGCACATAGCCGATCTTTCCGCGCGGATGCCGCCCGGCATCGAACCGCACCGGCGGCAAATCCGGGTTGACGGTGCTGTCGGCGCGGGTCGATCTGGTGTCGAGCGGGTTCATGGCCAAAGTGTGACAGTCGCAGCGCCCCTGTGCTAGGCCTAGCTTCATGGCTGGACCCGGACACCATGCGAACGGGGTGGTCGTAACCCTGCTGTTCCTGGTGCTCGCGGCGGCAGTTGTCGTGGGCGGGGCGGCGGTGCTCGGCTTTCTGTTCGTCACCAATTTTATAACCGTTGTCGTCCTGGCGATCTTGCTGGTCGTGACCGGGCTTCTGCATTGGATTCGGAAGCGCCGCCGAGCCGGCCCGGAACGTTGGTGAGCTGGGATTCGGCGTAGGGTCCCTATTGGTTGCCTCAGCGGGGGGTGATGGCTATGATCCGCCGCCCTAAAACCGGGGGTTTAGAGCCCTCTCCGACACTCCAGCCCACGCCGAGAGATTCCATGAGCACCGCCGATCAGGACGTCCTCTTCGAACCCGTTTCCTCCAGCCTCGACATGGCGGGCTTGGAAGACGGCATTCTGGAGGCCTGGAAGAGCGCGCACACGGTCGAGCAGGCCTTCGCCGAGAACGACAAGCGGTCCGAGCCCTACGTGTTCTATGAAGGTCCGCCGACCGCCAACGGCAAGCCGGGCATCCATCACGTGTCGGCGCGGGCGGTGAAGGATCTCTACTGCCGCTACAATTTCATGAAGGGCTACGCGGTCGACCGCCGGGCCGGGTGGGACACCCACGGCCTGCCGGTCGAGGTCCAGGTCGAGAAGCAGATCGGCTCGACCGGCAAGAAGGACATCGAGGCCTATGGGGTCGCCGCGTTCAACAAGCTGTGCCGGGACTCGGTGTTCACCCATATCGGCGACTGGAAGCAGCTGACCAAGCGGATGGGATTCTGGGTCGATTTCGACCGGGCGTACATCACCTACAAGAATGAGTACATCGAGACCGAATGGTGGATTCTGAAGAACTTCTGGGAACGCGGTCTGCTGACCCAGAACTTCAAGACCACCATGCACTGCCCACGCTGCAACACCTCGCTCTCGGACCATGAGGTCTCTCAGGGCATGAAGGAGGACGTGGACGACCCGTCGATCTATGTGAAATTTCGGGCCGATCCCGACGCTCTGGTCGCCAAAGGGCTGATCGAGGCCAGCGAGAGCCGACCGGTGTTCTTCGTGATCTGGACCACGACCCCCTGGACCATCGCCGCCAACGTGGCGGTCGCGCTCGCCGGCGACGCCACCTACGTGCTGGCCGAACAGTTGGACGAGGACGGCACTCCGGTCGAGCCCAATGAGCTGCTGGTGGTGGCCGAACCCCTGCTCGATTCCGTCTTCGGCGAAGACCGCTGGCGGGTGGTCAAGAAAGTCTCCGCGCAGGATCTGGTCGGTGCCACCTATCAGCCCTGTCTGGAAGGTAGGGTCGAGAGCGAGGGCAAATCCAACATCGTCCTGATCGACGAGATCGTGGAGATCAGTGACGGCACCGGGCTCGTCCACATCGCTCCGGCATACGGCGACCTGGAGATCGGTCAGCGCCACGGCCTGGCCTTGAACCATTCCGTCGATCCGGACGGTACCGTGGTCCCCGAAGTTCGGGTTCCGGGCAGCGCCGAGCCTGCCGAGTTCGTCGGTGTGTTCTTCAAGACCGCCGACAAGCAGATCATCAAACACCTGAAACAGCGCGGCCTGATGCTGCGCTCCGGCCGGGTCAGCCACGCCTATCCGCATTGCTGGCGCGACGACAGCCCGCTGCTTTTCCTCGCGAAATCGGCCTGGTATGTCAGAACGTCGGCGCTCAAGGACCGACTGGTCTCGAACAACAAGAAGATCAACTGGCATCCGCAGCACGTGCGGGACGGCCGGTTCGGCCGTTGGCTCGAGGGAAATATCGACTGGGCGCTCAGCCGGGAGCGGTATTGGGGAACCCCACTGCCGATCTGGCAGACCGAGGACGGCGACACCCATTGCGTCGGTTCGGTTGCCGAACTCTCGGAACTGGTCGGCCGCGATCTGACCGATCTGGATCTGCACCGGCCCTATGTGGACGACATCACCTTCGAGAAGGACGGCAAGACCTGGCGCCGCACGCCAGAGACCATCGATGTCTGGTTCGACAGTGGAGCGATGCCCTATGCCCAGTGGCATTATCCGTTCGAGAACACGGCCGAGTTCGAGAGTCAGTTCCCGGCCGACTACATCTGCGAAGGCATGGATCAGACCCGCGGCTGGTTCTACTCGCTGCACGCGATCGGCACGCTGCTGACCTTCGAGGGCAGTGACGAGATCCCGGCCGGCCCGCTGGCCAATCTCGGCGGCGATCAGGGTGCGTTCAAGAATGTGGTGTCGCTCGGTCTCGTGAACGATGCCGAAAACAAGAAGATGTCGAAGTCGCGCGGCAACATTGTCGACCCCTGGGCGATGATCGCGAAATACGGCGTCGATCCGCTGCGCTGGTATTTCCTGACCACACCGCACGGCGCCAACATCCCGTTCAGCGAGGCCGATCTGAGCCTGGTGCTGCGAAGCACCTTCCTGCCGCTCTGGAACGTCTACAGCTTCTTCGTGACCTATGCGAATATCGACCGCCCGGACCTGAGCGCTGCCGCCGCCGCGGCGCGTCCGATCGCCTCCCGCCCGGAAATCGACCGCTGGCTGGATGCCAAATGCCAGAAGCTGATCGCGACCGTGACCGACGCGATGGACCGCTACGAAGTGTCCACCGCCATCAAGGCGATGGACCAGTTCGTCGACCGGGAACTGTCGAACTGGTATGTCCGGCGCTGCCGGGAGCGGTTCTGGGGTCGCACCGGAGCGGAGGACGCGGCCTGCGCCTATCTCACGCTCTATGACGTCCTGATCACCATGGCCAAACTGATCGCTCCGATCGCACCGTTTTTCTCCGAAGCACTTTACGGGAACCTGACCAGGGACCAAGCCGATACGGCAGCCTCGGTGCATATGGCCGATTGGCCGAAAGCGCGCGGCGAGGTTATCGAGCAAGACCTGATCGACGCCATGGAAGTGGTCCTGCGCATCTCCGCGCTCGGCCGCACCGCACGCACCAAGGCCGGGGTGAAGATCCGGCAACCCCTCGCCCGTCTGCTGGTGCGGGTGGCACAGCCGTCCGAACGGGCGGTCGTCGAGAAATACAAGGCGATCATCCAGGAAGAGCTCAACATCAACGCGATCGAATTCATCGCTCGGGAAGACGAGAGCACCTATTTCTCCTACAGCCTGCGCCCGAACCTGCCGGTCGTCGGCAAGCGGCTGGGCAAGCGGATCCCGCTGATCCGCAAGCAATTGGCCGATCCCGCGGTGGTTCAGCGGGCGGTCGCCGCGATCCTGGCCGAGCAGCCGGTGGTGATCGACCTGGACGGGGTCGAGGAAACCTTCACCGCCGACGATTTCCTGCTGGATGTGGAAAGCGGCGGCGATTTCGCAGCCACCAACGACGCTGATTATTTCGTAGCACTCGATCTGGAGCTGACGCCCGCCCTGATCGAAGAGGGTCGGGTGCGCGAGTTGATCCGCCATGTGCAGGAGCTGCGCAAGAAAGCCGGTCTCGCCATCACCGACCGGATCACGCTCGGCATCGGGATCGGCGAACTGTTCGAGTTGAGCGACACCGTCCGCACCCGGCTGTCCGAAGCCCTGCTGGCACCGACCATCCAAACCGATGAGGTCCACGGTCCGTTGACCCGCGAGGTTGTGCAGATCGACGACACCGATGTGGTGGTCACGCTGACAAAGGCGTAACGGGGCGTGGCGCTCCAGTTCCCCATTTCAAGATCTTGAACCACATCGGGCCGTCGCCAAATTCCGCATCGTGAATTAACCGTGTGCGAGGTGACGTGCGGTGAACGCGTTCAAGACCGGGATCCTTTTGGCGGCCATGACCGGGCTTTTCCTGGCCGCCGGTTTTGCGATGGGCGGCGAGGGTGGCTTGCTGATCGCTCTGATCGTCGCCCTCGGCATGAATGGGATCGCCTACTGGAATTCCGACAAGATCATCCTGTCGATCTATAAGGCGCGCGAGGTCGGCCCGAACGAGTTGCCCTGGTTCCACCAGATGGTGGAACAGTTGGCGCAGCGGGCGGACCTGCCGATGCCGAAGGTCTATGTGATCGATCAGGAACAGCCGAACGCATTTGCAACCGGCCGAAATCCCGAGAATGCCGCCGTCGCCGCCACCACCGGGCTGCTCAAGCGCCTCAGTCATGAGGAAATCGCGGGCGTGATGGCGCATGAACTGGCCCATGTGAAGAACCGTGACACCTTGATCTCGACCGTCACCGCCACGCTGGCGGGTGCGATTTCGATGCTGGCGAATTTCGCGATGTTCAACTCAATGTTCGGCGGAAACCGCAACAACCCTATGGGCGCGATTGGCACGATCGCAATGATGATCCTGGCTCCGATGGCGGCAGCCCTGGTGCAGATGGCTGTTAGCCGCGCGCGCGAATACGAAGCCGACCGGCTGGGAGCCGAGATCTGCGGACGCCCGCTTTGGCTCGCCTCCGCACTTGAGAACCTTGAGCGCACGTCTCGGGCGATCGACAACAATTCTGCCGAAAGAAACCCTGCGACCGCCCATATGTTCATAATCAACCCACTGCATGCCCATGCGGTGGACGGTCTGTTCTCCACACATCCGGCCACCGCGAACCGTGTGGCAGCCCTTCGGGCCATGGCCGGACAGGCCCCTGGACCCGCATCTCGGGGACCCTGGGGCTGATCGCAACAGAAAAATCGTTAACGCCGGCACCGATTGACCTTTACGGGCACCGGCCCGGCATGGTGAAACCCGCGTTATGAACACCTCAAAGACATCTTCGACCGCCAAGCCCGCCGGAACCAAGGCAGCAGCCTCCAAGTCCGTGTCCGCGTCCCGCAGCGTCGCCTATGATCTGCTGCGCGCGGTTCTGTCGAAGCGCACGCCGCTGGACGAGGCGTTGGCAGCCCATGACGGGCTCGCCAAGCTGCCGGAGCGTGACCGCGGTTTCACCCGCATGCTGGTCGGCACCACCCTGCGGCGCCTTGGCCAGATCGACAAGATGCTGGGTCGCTGCATGAGCAAGCCGCTGCCGCGCAAGGCCGAGTCCATGCGCGAAGTGCTGCGAATGGCGGTGGCCGAGCTGGTGTTCCTGGGCGTCGCTCCGCATGCGACGGTCGACAGCGCGGTGACGCTGATCCGGTCGCGCGGCTATGAAGGCATCACCGGCCTCGCGAACGCGGTCCTGCATAAGATCGCGCGGGAAGGCACCGGCTGGCTGCAAAGCATGGACGCCCGCGATGCGCTGCCCGATTGGCTGGCCGAGCGCTGGGTGGCGGCCTACGGGGCCGAGACCGCGAATGCGATGGCCGAGGCCTGTCAGCTTGAGCCGACCTTGGATCTGTCCGTCAAAAGCGATCCCGAGGGCTGGGCCAAAAAACTGGAGGCCAAGCTGCTGGCAACCGGCACCCTGCGGCGTGGCTTCGACGGGTCGATCGAACGGCTGGCCGGGTTCGCCGATGGCGCCTGGTGGGTGCAGGATCTGGCGGCGGCGCTGCCGGTCAAGCTGTTGGGAGATGTCTCTGGCAAGACCGTGTTCGATCTTTGTTGTGCGCCCGGCGGCAAGACCGCGCAGCTGGTATCGGGTGGGGGTGAGGTGGTCGCGGTGGATCGTCTGGCCGCCCGCCTGCGGCGGACTGAGCGCAATCTGACCCGCCTGGGCCTAGCCGCCTCGACGGTCGAGGCGGATGTGACCACCTGGAAGGCACCGGGCCTGGCCGATGTGATCCTGCTGGACGCACCGTGCAGCTCGACCGGAACCATCCGTCGCCATCCGGATGTCCCATGGCTGAAGGCGACCGTCGATATCGACTCGCTCGCCAAGCTTCAGGACCGGCTGCTCGACGCGGCGGCGAAGCTGCTCAAACCGGGTGGTATGATGGTGTATTGCGTCTGTTCGCTGGAGCCTGAGGAGGGAGAGGCCCGTGCCGCCGCCTTGCTGGACCGGCACAAGGACCTGACCCGGAAACCGATCATGGCCGCCGAAATCGGCGGGTTCGCGGAGCTGATCACGGCCGACGGCGACCTGCGCAGCCGCCCCGACCTGCTGGCGAGCCTTGGTGGACTCGACGGTTTCTTCGCGACCCGTGTGGTGAAAGCCGGCTAGTCTATGGCTTATGGAGGGCTTGTGGAGGGCCGTTGGGACAAGGCGTGCTTGAAGGGTTAACCGCAACCTGATAACGACCCTAATATGACCCGAGACATCCTCATCGCACCGTCGATTCTGTCGGCCGACTTCGCAGCACTCGGCGAAGAGGTGCGGGCAATCGACGCCGCCGGCGCCGATTACATCCATGTGGACGTGATGGACGGCCATTTCGTGCCGAACATCACGATCGGCCCGGGCGTGGTGAAGGCGTTGCGACCGCACACCAACAAAGTGTTCGACGTCCACCTGATGATTTCGCCGGTCGACCTGTTCATCAAGGACTTCGTCGACGCGGGTGCGGACATCGTGACGGTCCATCCGGAGGCCGGCGCGCACGTTCACCGGACTCTGCAACTGATCAAAAGCTTGGGTGCGAAGGCCGGGATCTCTCTCAACCCCGGAACCCCGATCGAGGTGGTCGACCAAGTGATCGATCTGGTCGATCTGATCCTAGTCATGACGGTCAACCCGGGCTTTGGCGGGCAGGCCTTCATCGCCAGTCAACTCCCCAAGATCGAAGCCCTGCGCAAGCGCATCGATGCAACCGGCCGGGAGATCAGGTTGGAAGTCGACGGCGGCGTCAACGTGGAGACGGCCAAGCAGGTGATCGTGGCCGGTGCCGATGTTCTGGTCGCCGGCACCGCCACCTTCACCGGTGGTCCGGACCATTATGCCGAGAACATGCGCCGGCTGAGGGCGGGACCCTGATCGGAGCTGCGGAATGAGCGGATCGGAAGGCGGTCTCGGACGCCGATTTCGAGAAGCCTGGTATGGCTCTCCCCTCCATTCCTGGCGCATTTCCGGACACGCGCCGGACACTCTTGCCGTATCCGTCGGCGACGCCTGGCCTGGGGATTCCGATGCCGGGCGCGGCATTCTCGAAGGAATGTTCCTGGTCAACGGACAATCAATCCAGGCCGGCGCCAATCCCTGGACCTCCGACCATCTGACACCGGCCACGACCCTCGGGCTGCACCGGTTCGACTGGCTGCGGGACTTGCGGGATCTGGGTGGAGATGCCGCCCGGCTGCGCGCCCGCGACCTGGTCACGGCCTGGCTTCAGTCCCAAAAGCAGTGGAGCCGACAGGCGTGGCGCGCCGACATTCTGGGCACCCGTCTGGCGGCCTGGATCGGCACCTACGCGTTCTTCGCGGACTCGGCCGATGACGCCTTTCGCGCGGCTTTGCTGGGCAGTGCTGCGAAACAGTTGCGGCATCTGCTCCACGCGCTCGGCAGCGGGCCTTCGGGGGCGGGGCGGTTCGATGCGCTGAAAGGCGGCGTGATCGCAAGTGTGGCGCTGAGCGAACCGCGCGACCGACTGGACAGCCTGTTGAGCCGGCTGGACGCCACAATCCGGATCCAGATTTTGCCCGATGGTGGGCATATCTCCCGCGCCCCGCAGCTTCAGGTCCGGGTCCTCGCGGCTCTGGTGGATATTCGCTCGGCTCTGCGCGCCGGCGGCCAGGCGACGACCCCATATCTGGACGACACGATCCAGCGCATGACCGGCGTCCTCCGCATGCTGCGGCATGGCGACGGCGGATTGGCCCTGTTTAACGGGGCGATCGAGGATGGCATCTGGGGCACCGACGCACTGATGGCGCGGACGGAAAGCAAATCCAAAGCCCTGACCAGCACGCCGCAGTTCGGATTTGAGCGGATGGCGGCCGGCCGGATGGTGCTGATTGCGGATTGCGGAGCCCCCAACAGCCAGGATGGGTTCGCGCATGCCGGAACCTTGGGGTTCGAACTGTCGGTCGGCAAGCAACGCCTGATCGTGAACTGCGGCTCGGCTTCGGCAGAACCCCGTTGGGATGGCGCGTTGCGGGCATCGGCCGCCCATTCCACCTTGACTATCGACGACACCAATTCTTCCGAAATCAGGGAAGACGGCAGCGTCGGCCGCAGACCACGCGAGGTGCGGACAGAGCGCTGGGATGCGGACGGGGCGGCTTGGCTGGAAGCCGAGCATGACGGGTACACGGCCCTGTTCGGCCTATCCCACCGTCGTCGGATCTACATGGCGCCCGGCGGCGACGACGTCCGCGGCGAGGATCTCCTGAGCTATTCGGGCGCGCCGGGCGACAAGCCGAGTTTTGCCGTGGCCCGCTTCCACCTACACCCCAGGATCGCCGCCTCCATCGTGCAGAACGGCTCGGCCGTGCTGATCCGGACGACAACCGGCGCAGGCTGGCGGTTTCGGGCGTCCGGCGGCGACCTCGATCTGACCGACAGCGTCTATTTCGGTCAAGGCGGGCAGATGCAACGCACCAAGCAGATCACCCTGACCATCGCCCTCGACGATATCCGAGAGGCCGGATCGGTCTCGGCAAAATGGGCGTTGCGGCGCGAGGACAAACGCGGCGGTACCGCGTGACCCCATCGATGAGCTATAAGCCGGTCCCATGACGGCGTTTTTCCAGATTCCGCTCGCGGTGCTGACAGTGGTGGCGATAGCCTTCCTGGTCGGACTCGCAGCGACACGGCTGGCGATCCCGGTGCTCACCCGGCGGGTTCTGGACGTTCCAAACGACCGCTCAAGCCACACAACCCCAACTCCGCGCGGCGGGGGATTGGGAGTCATGGCCGGTGTTCTGGTCGGATGGGCGGGCGGGATCCTGCTGTATCCGGAGACCTCGCAGGCGACCGCGATCGCTTTGCTGGCGGGACTCCTGCTGATGATCGTCTCCTTTCTTGACGATCTGAAACCGCGCCCGGCCTCGGTACGTCTCGTCGCGCAGATTATTGCCGTTGCAATTGGACTGTACGCGCTGGGCCACGGCGCCTTTCGCGGCCTTGTGCCTGGCCCGGTCGATCTCGCGCTGACCGGCTTCCTGTGGCTGTGGTTCCTCAATCTGTTCAATTTCATGGACGGAATCGACGGCCTCGCCGGAGGCGAAGGGATCTCGGTCGGGTTTGGGCTCGGACTGGCCGCCGTTCTCGGTCTCGCCCCCGCCGACATCCTCCCGCTCGGGTGGAGCATTGCCGCGGCCGCTCTCGGGTTTCTGGTCTGGAATTGGCACCCGGCACGCATCTTCATGGGCGATGTGGGCAGCGTCCCGGTCGGCTATCTCCTGGGGTTTCTGCTGATCCGCGTCGCGGCAGCCGAGACCGGCACGATGGCCCCGCATGCGGGCCTCGCCATCGCTGTGATACTGCCGCTCTACTTCGTGATGGACGCCTCGATCACACTGGTCCGGCGCCTGCTGCGCGGGGAGAAACCGACCGAGGCGCATCGGGAGCATGTCTACCAGCGCGCCGTGATCGCGGGGCAGAGCCACAGCGCGGTGACCACGAGAATCCTGGTGCTCAATGCCCTTTTGGTCGCCTTGGCGGTGCTGGCCGCCCCGCTCCTGCCGCTTCCCGCGCTGGGTATGGCGGTGATCCTCGTGCTGGTCGGCTTCAGGATCCTGCTCGCTCCCGAACGAGCCAGGGGCCGGGAGAGCCTGTCATGAACAGCCGCGCGCTCCGCCGCTCCGCCCTGATCTATCTGCATGATCTGATTCTGTGTGCGGCCTCATTCCTGGTGTCGCTCTATCTGCGGCTGGGCGATCTGCTGTTCAGCTGGCCCGCGCAGGTGGTCGAGCTTGGGCTCACCGTTTTCACCGCCACGGCAGCCGCAGTCTTGCTGGTGGTCCGGCTCGATACCTCTGTCTGGCGCTACACCTCGATCGGCGATCTGATCCGCATCCTGCGGGTGGTCGCGATCATCGTCGCCGCATTCCTGACGATCCAGTTCGTGTTCACACGTCTGGACGATTTCCCCCGCTCCTTCCTGTTCTATGAAGTTGTGGTGCTGACGGTGATGCTGACGCTCCCGCGCGTGGCCTACCGGTTTCTCAAGGACGGGACGCTCTCGGCCCTGTTTGAGCGCAGCAAGGATCGGGTTCCGGTCCTGCTGGTCGGCGCGGGCGACGGCAGTGACCTGTTTATTCGCGAAATGGAACGTGACCGGGATGCGCCGTACCGCATCGTCGGCATTCTGGATGATCGGGACTCCCGCACCGGGCGCCGGATTCGTGGTGTGTCCGTGCTGGGTGGGCTCGATGATCTGTCGCGCATCATCGATCGGCTGGCGGGCGCCGGGCTGAAGCCGCAGCGGATCGTGATCACCCGCGCGCAGATCGACGGTGCGTTGGTGGCCAAACTGTTCGAGGCGGGCGAGGCGCTCGGCATTCCGGTCAGCCGGATGCCGCGGCTGTCGGCTTTGCAGGCCGCCAACGCCGAGCCCATGCAGCTGCGGCCGATCGCGGTCGAGGATGTTCTGGGCCGGCCGCAGGCCACGCTGAACCGACCATCCATGGCACGGCTGATCCACGGGCGTCGGGTCCTGATCACCGGGGCGGGCGGCACCATCGGCTCCGAGCTGACCCGGCAGATCGCGGGGCTGGGGCCATCCCGGCTGGCCCTGGTCGAGCAATCGGAATACGCGCTCTACCAGATCGATCTCGAGATCCAGGAGCGGAACCCCGAGATCCACCGGATCGCCCTGATCGGCGACGTCCGGGACCGGGCGCGGGTCGCCGAGTTGATGGAGGAGGAGCGGCCGGACCTGGTGTTCCACGCCGCAGCCCTGAAACATGTCCCGTTGATGGAGGCCAATCCGGTCGACGCGGTGCTGACCAACGCCATCGGCTCCCGGATCGTGGCCGACGCCGCACGGGCGGCGGGGGCGGCGGCGGTGGTGCTGATCTCAACCGACAAGGCGGTGAACCCGACCAATGTGATGGGTGCGACCAAGCGCCTGGCCGAGGCCTACTGCCAGGCGCTGGATCTACAGGGCAGCGGCGCCAATACCGCTGCCTGGTTCGTGACCACACGGTTCGGCAACGTTCTGGGCTCGACCGGCTCGGTGGTGCCCTTGTTCCAGCGCCAGTTGGCCCGCGGCGGTCCGCTGACCGTGACGCACCCGGACATGACACGATACTTCATGACGGTCCGGGAGGCGGTTGAGCTGGTGCTGCAGGCGGCCGCGCTGGAGACCGGAGCGCTTGAAGGATCCCAGGCCACCGCAAGGGGCGGCATCACGGTTCTGGACATGGGCGAGCCGGTGAAGATCGTCGATCTCGCGCGCCAGATGATCCGGCTTGCCGGACTGGAACCGGACACTGATATCCGGATCGAATTCACCGGCCTGCGCCCCGGCGAGAAGCTTTATGAGGAACTGTTCCACGATTCCGAAGCGCTGACCCCGACGGCGATCCCCGCCATTCGGCATGCTCAGCCCCGCACTCAAGACATCTCGGCTCTGATCGACGGGCTGGACCGGCTGGAAGCCGCCGCCCGCGCCCGAGACGCGGCGGCGACCATCCGTATCTTGAACGAATTGGTACCGGAGTACGATCCGACCCCGAACGGAGGGTGAGGCCTCCCTCACCCCCGCCCGACGTTCAGAAGACTATTTCGGCAACCGGTTACAGGCGCTCACGACGGCCTTGACCGGCGCCATGGTGATGTCGGTGTCGATGCCAACACCGAACACGCTCTCACCGTGCTCGTCCGGAGCGGTCAGCTCGATATAGGCGGCGGCTTCGGCGTCCGACCCCATCGAGCGGGTGTGCTCGGAATAGTCCTTAAGCCGGAACTCCAGACCGAACGCATCGCGCATCGCGTTCGAGAACGCATTCACCGGACCGTTACCCTGGGCCTTCAGGGTGTGAACCTCGCCCCTGCGTTTCACCTGCGCCACGATCTCGACCACCTTGTTCGAGCCGGGCACCCGATCCGCCTCGAACTCGATCAGATCGAACTCGCCGTCCGGCTGGGTCACGTATTCGGTTTCGAACGCGTTCCAGATTTCAGCCGAGTTGATTTCCTTGCTGGACGCATCGGTGATCCGCTGAATGACCTGGCTGAACTGGGCCTGCCATTGCTTGGGCAGGCGGATCTGATGGTCGGTGTCGAGAATATAGGCGATGCCGCCCTTACCGGACTGGGAGTTCACTCGGATGATGGCCTCGTAGTTCCGACCGATATCCGCCGGGTCGATCGGCAGATACGGCACCTCCCACATGCCCTTGTTACTCTCCTTGATCGCCTTCATGCCCTTGTTGATGGCATCCTGGTGCGAGCCGGAAAAGGCCGTGTGCACCAGCTCACCCGCATAGGGATGGCGTGGGTGGATCGGCAGCTGGTTGCAGTATTCCGCCGTCTCCATCAATCCGTTGATATCGGAGAAATCCAAAGCCGGATCGACGCCCTGGGTCATCATATTCAGGCCCAAGGTCACGATATCCACGTTGCCGGTCCGCTCCCCGTTGCCGAACAGGGTGCCCTCGATCCGATCGGCGCCGGCCATGATCGACATCTCGGCCGCGGCAACGCCGGTCCCACGATCGTTATGCGGATGGATCGACAGGATCATGCGGTCGCGCCGCGTGAAATTGCGGTGCATCCATTCGATTTGATCGGCAAAGATGTTCGGGGTCGACATCTCGACTGTCGACGGCAAGTTGATGATGATCTTGGTGTCGATCGCCGGCATCCAGACGTCCATCACCGCCTCGCAGACCTCCAAGGCGTACTCCAACTCGGTCCCGGTGAAACTTTCCGGCGAATACTGCAGTTGAACATTGCTGCCCTTCAGCATGCCCAACCGGTCCTTGACCATGTTGGCGCCATCGACGGCGAGCTGCTTCACCCCCGCCTGATCTTCCTGGAACACCACCCGGCGCTGCAGTTCCGAGGTCGAGTTGTACAGATGGATGATCACATTCTTGGCGTCGGCCACGCTCTCGAAGGTGCGCTGGATCAGGTGCTCCCGGCACTGGGTCAACACCTGGATGGTGACGTCGTCGGGGATATGGCCGCCTTCGATCAGCTCGCGGACGAAGTTGAAGTCGGTGTCGGAAGCCGAGGGAAAGCCGACCTCGATCTCCTTGAAGCCCATGCCGATCAGGGTGTTGAACATCCGCATCTTGCGGGGGCCGTCCATCGGGTCGACCAGGGCCTGATTGCCGTCCCGCAGGTCTACCGAACACCAGATCGGGGCCGTATCGATCACCGCGTTCGGCCATGTGCGGTCGGTCAGGCCGACGGTGGGATAGGAGCTGTATTTTCGGGCCGACCGGGCACTGGGTCGGGCGGATTGATTGGCAGCGGTCATTGCGGACATGTGTCGTTTCCTCGTTTACAGGCACCGTGGCTGTTCGCTCTTCGGTGCATCAGTCGTCTTTACGAAATGGCGTGGCGATGTTCGCAATGGCGCGCGGCGATCCGATCAGCGGTGATGCGCATGGCACGGCCCGTCACGGTCTCGTCGAATTTGGAGATGTCTCTGGTGCGGCCGAACATGGCGGCGTGTGACCCTGGTATCCAAAGAAAACGCGCGGCGAACGCAAACGTCCCGGTCTCTCAGCGGAGAGCCGGGCCAGTAAGTCGGAGCACGAGCGTTTGGATCAGGTGTGTCATGACGGTGCGAGTTAAACCGCGAAGCCCGTGCGCCGTCAACCGTGAAGTCGTCACGAAGCCCATCGCCCACCGCCCGCTTGTGCCCGACCGCCGGGATTGTGCATGCTCCCCTCTCAACGAAAAACGGATCGGGAGGCAAGCATGGCGCGGTTGCAGGACAAGGTGGTGGTGATCACGGGCGGAGCGTCCGGGATCGGCAAGGCATCGGTCGCGCTGTTCGCGAAAGAAGGGGCCAAGATCGTCTTCGGTGACGTGAAAGCCGCGGACGGCAAGGCCTTCGAAGCCGAGATGACGGGTGCCGGTCATGCCGTTCGCTTCATCGAGACAGACGTCTCCAAGGAGGCGGACATGAAGCGGCTGATCGACACCGCCGTCAAGACCTTTGGCCGTCTGGACGTGCTCTACAACAACGCGGGTGGCGCAACCGGCAAAGACGGCAAGGTGACGGATATGCCGCTGGATGAGTTCTGGCGCACCATATCGGTCGATCTGTTCGGCACCTTCCTGGGCTGCCGATTCGCGATTCCGCACATGGAGACGACCGGCGGCGGCTCGATCATCAACACCACCTCGATCCGCGCCCTGACCGGAACCGCCGGAGCGGACGCCTATTCCTCGGCGAAGGGTGGCATCATCGCCCTGACCCAGGCGCTGGCGATGCAGTGGCACACCGCTGGAATTCGGGTGAACGCGATCGGACCGGGCATGGTTCTGACCGAGCGGGTGAAGTCGATCCTGGATCCAGAGACCAATCCGATCGCCAAGAAATCGCTGATGGGACCGATGGAACCGGACGATATCGCCTATCTCGCCCTGTATTTGGCGAGCGATGAGAGCAAACGGATCACAGGAGCAATCTATCCGGCCGAAAGCGGCGCCAGCGCGCACTGATCGCGAACAACCCAAGACATCCTCGACCCGCATCATTTGATCGGCGACCATGTTTTCCTGACCCCAACTGGAGCACGCCCATGTCCTCCCCCGCCAAAGCCTCTGCCGCACCTGCTCTCGACGGGGATGCCCCGATCATCGCCGACACCACCGCCCAGGCGCGGGCCCGGTTCTTCAATTCCGGCAATGCCTTCAATCTGAAGATGCCGAAAGTTCCGCGCGCCCGGTTCGATGCGGCTCGGGACGCAGCGATGGCGGAGACCGCGGCGACCGGGCTTTATCCGATGGACCAGTCCGCCGCGATAGGATGCGCGTTCCCGGCGACCACCCCTTTGGTCCTGGCGCGGTATCTGCGGATCGCGGCGGGCGACAATCTCGTGACCCGTTTCACGGCGAGCGGCGAGGTGCTCTACGTGATTTCCGGCTCCGGTGAGACGGCGATTGCGGGCGAAACCATCGCCTGGGGGCCCGGCGACGTTATGGTACTGCCAGGCGGGCAAAACCCGGTCCACACAGCCGCCGCGGACACCCCTGTCGTGCTGTGGTGCGTCACCAATGAGCCGGCGCTGGCATTCGAGCATCTGGCGCCGCCCGCCCCCGGAGATGCGGCAGTCGATCCTGTGCACTACACGGCCGCCGAGATTGAGCGGCAGGTCAACGTTCTGACCTCCCTGCCCGAGGCGGAAGGTCAGGCCGGCGTGGCCCTGATCTTCTCCTCCGAACGCACCGCCGATAGCCGCAACGCCATGCCTTCGATGACCCTCGCGATGAACACGCTGGAGCCGGGGACCCGGCAGCGGGCGCATGTGCACAACGCCGCCGCCATCACCCTGGCGATCGAGGGCGAGGGCTGTTTCTCGATGATCGACGGGGAGCGGATCACCTGGTCGAAATACGCAACCATGATCACCCCGCCTGCCGAGGTGCACAGTCACCACAACTCCGGATCTGCGCCCGCCCGCTTCCTGATCGTTCAGGATGGCGGCTGGCACTATCACGCCCGGACCATGGGTTTCGCCTTCCGGGAGTGACCGCATGCCCTTGGTGGTGAACGAGGAGACCCGTCGGCCGGAACGCGCCACGCCGCTCGAGATGCCGGAGCGGATCG
>CALAHL010000719.1 GCA_937891725.1 uncultured Rhodospirillaceae bacterium
TCGGCATCCGGGCGGTTCCGGTGGGCGAGGCGATGATGGCCTGCGTGCTGTTGGATCATCTGATGCGCCACGAAGCGCAATGCGGACCCCTGGCATCGCGTCCCACGTCCTGAAAGCGCACTGCCTGGCGTATTTGTGCCGTCGTGCAAAAGGAATATGATTGGTCGTAAAGGTTTCGCACGGCAGATACCGGGCTGATCACACTGCGCCCATAGTTGGACAACACGGAGAGATCGGCGCGATGCGACGTATTTTTGTCGGGCTTCTTGCAGTGATCGGGGCGATCTCCCTGCTCTCAATGGTCGGTCTCATTGCCGGACTTTGGTGGGCGTTCGGCGCATTCCTGGAAGAGGATCCGCTGCCCGAAAGCTTCGTGCTGGCGCTCGAGATCTCGGATGAAATTCCAGAGGCCTCGCCAAACGATGCGATTGCCGCCTTTTGGCCGACGCAGGCGGAATTGGGCCTCGTCGACCTGGTTGACGCGATCGATCAAGCAGCCGGCGACGATCGGGTGAAAGGTCTGGTCGCCGATCTGTCGGGGGCGGCCCCGGGCTTCGCGCAGACTCAGGAATTGCGGGCGGCGGTCTTTCGGTTCCGGGCGACAGGCAAGACCGCCGTCGCCTTTGCCGACAGTTTCGAGTCCGGCGCCGGCGGCTATTACCTCGCCAGCGCGTTCGATCAGATCTGGATGCAGCCCTCGGGACTGCTGGGGCTGACCGGACTTTCGATGGAACTGCCCTTGGCGCGCGGTCTGATGGACAAGATCGGACTGCTACCGGAGTTCGAATCCCGATACGAATACAAGGGTGCCATGTCGTTCCTGACCGACCGGGAATTCCCGCCGGCGTTGCGCGAGAACTACACAAGGATCGCGGAATCCCTCTACGCCCAGATGGTCTCAGGCATCGCCAGCGCTCGCCGGATGAGCGGCAACAATGTCTCCGATGTGATCGATGGCGGACCGCTGTTGGCGGGCGAGGCTGCCAACAACGGGCTGATTGACGGTTTGGGCTACGCGCGGGAGGCCGAATTGCTGGCAACCGGCGGCACGCTCGAGACCGTCGGTGCCGGCCAATATCTGGCTTCGGCCGGGCATCCGCACGCCGAGGGGGTTCGGATCGCGCTGTTGCATCTGGACGGACAGATCGACCGCGGCGACGACGGCCCGCTGGAACGTCAGCGTTTTGCCGGCTCGGTCAATTTCGATCGGGCGGTCGACGAGATCCTGGAGGACGACGAGGTCCGGGCGGTGATCCTGCGGATTTCCAGCCCGGGCGGCAGTTTCGTCGCCTCGGACACCATGCGCCGCGCGGTCCTGCGGCTGCGCGAAGCGGATCTTCCGGTGATCGCGAGCTTCGGCGATATGGCCGCGTCCGGCGGCTATTACGCGGCCCTGCCCGCCACCCATGTCCTGGCCCATCCGGGCACCCTGACCGGATCCATTGGTGCTGTGGGCGGCAAGATCAGCGGCGCCGGGCTACTGGACGAGATGGACGTGGCAATCGGCCGGGTCGAGATCGGCGACAATGCCGGAATCTACTCCGTCACCCGACCGTTCACCCAAAGTCAAAGCCTTCGGATGAAGCGTATTCTCGATTCGATCTACGACGACTTCACCACCAAGGTCGGCACCGCCCGAAACCTGAAGCAGGACGAGGTCGACGCGCTTGCCCGCGGCCGGGTCTGGACCGGGGAAGACGCCCGACGTGTCGGTCTGGTCGACGGGTTGGGAGGGTACTCCGAGGCGCTGCAACTTGCCCGGCAGTCGATCGGTATTGCCCCCGATGCACCGGTCGAGCGGGTGCGGTTCCCGCGCGACGACTACGACACCGAAGCCCTGTTGGGCGCCCTGGCGGACGGTGACATCATGAGTGCGGTTCTGTCATTGGGAGAGGTCGCGCGGATGGCGGCGGTTATCCTGGAGACCCAGCGCCTCGGGACCGGACCTTTGATCCAGGCCGAGGCGCCCCATATGCGGATCAGATGAAGACGACGGACGCCCGGCGTGAGGGCGCTTGAGACTGGAGAGTGATCATGGCCTGCCTTCGTCGAATCCTGAGGATCGAGAACCTGCTGCGCGGCGCGTCGATCCTGGTTGTGTCGGCCCTTGTGCTGGTGCCGATTGGGGCCGCTTTCGTCAGCCCGGCCCATGCCTCCGAAGCCGAGTCGACGAAGGACCGGAAGGAGCAGGATAAGGTCCAGAAGAAGAAGGACAAGGAGTTCAACCGCGAGATCCAGTTCCGCCAGGTGATCGGCCCGAAGGTGCTCGCTCTGGGTCCGTACAGCGTGTCTCTGTTCGTGCAGGGGCAGCCGGTCGAGGGCCGGGTACGGGTCGCGGTCCAGGCCAAGTCCGTGTCCGACAAGACGACGATGGACGCGCAGAAATGGGCGATCAACGGGATCATCTATCCGCTCGCGGTCCGGATGTTCGAAAGCGGACGGCCGACGCCCAGTTCGATCCGCGACTTCAAAGGCTCAGCCTATGAGCTTCTGTCGAAGCGGTACCCGGGCATGGTCGACGAAGTCTTCATCGAATCCCTGATCTAGGTCTTCGCGCATCCCAAGGCGTCTGCCGAAGGGGTCTGCGCGGACTTCCGTGCCGGAATGGAAACACCGTAACCCTTGCAGGACGGTGGAGCACCGGCTATTCGATCGCCTTCCAAGTGTGGGGCAACCAACGTCCCGCCCCCTGTCTAATACCGGAGTATCCCCGATGCGAGATCTTCACCTTCCAGGCCGGTCACCGGTCTATGCGCCGAACGCCTGCATCGCCACCTCGCATCCGCTGGCGAGCCAGGCCGGTCTGGAGATGATGAAATCCGGCGGCAACGCGATCGATGCGGCGATCACGGCCTGTGCGGTGATGTGCGTGGTTGAACCGCACATGACCGGAATTGGCGGCGATTGCTTTGCTCTGGTCGCCCCCAAGGGTGCCAGCAAGCCGTTCGCGCTGAACGGGTCCGGCAAGGCGCCGATGGCGGCGACGCTCGATTGGTTCAAGCAGAACGGCGTCACCGAGTTCAAGGGAACCGGCGACCCCCACACCGTCACCATTCCAGGTGCCATCGCGGCCTGGGCGGCGCTGTTGGAGCGGTTCGGCAGCAAGACTTTCGCCGAAGTTCTGGCCCCCGCCATTGCCTATGCCGAGAACGGCTATCCGATCGCCCCGCGCGTCGGTGCCGACTGGCAGGACGAGGTCGAACGTCTCGCGGCCCATCCCGCGGCCAAAGCGGCCATGCTGGTTGACGGAAAGGCGCCCGCAATCGGCTCCATGCACCATCAGCCGAAGCTGGCCGCCACGATGCGCAAGATCGCCGAGCACGGCCGCGACGGGTTCTACAAAGGCCCGGTCGCAGAAGACATCGTCACCCACCTGCAGTCGCTCGGCGGGCTGCACACGATGGAGGATTTCGCAGCGGCATCCGCTGATTGGGTTGAGCCGATCTCGGCCAATTACAAAGGCTACGACATTCATGAATGCCCGCCGAACGGTCAGGGCATCTGCGCACTGATGATCATCAAGATCCTGGAGAAGCACGACATCGCGTCGCTGTCGGAGG
>CALAHL010000720.1 GCA_937891725.1 uncultured Rhodospirillaceae bacterium
CCCGGCAATCAGGATGCCTGGCAGAACACCGGCCAGAAACAATCCGCCGATCGACACCGACATCAACCCGCCCCACACCACCATCAGGATGCTGGGTGGGATGATCACGCCCATCACCGAAGAGCAGGCGGTGATCGCCACCGAAAAACTGGAATCGTAGCCCTGCTTCTTCATTTGCGGGATCAGCAGCGAGCCAATGCCGGCGGCGTCTGCCGTCGACGATCCGGAGATCCCGGCGAACAGCATCGAGACCATGACGTTGATGTGGCCGAGGCCGCCGGGCAGATGACCGACCAGCGCCTTTGACAGGTCGATCAGTCGCTGGGTGATGCCGGCCGAGTTCATCAGATTGGCGGCTAGGAGGAAGAACGGCACCGCCAGCAGCACGAACGAATTGTAGGAGCTGAACATCTGATCGAACAGCAGGCTGGGCGACAGCCGGTCCGATATGAAGAACACCGGAACGCAGGCGAGGCCGAGGGCGAATGCCACCGGGACCCGCAGGACAACCAGGACGCCGAAGGTCCCGAACAGGATGGCGGCAACTTCACCCGGCGACATCGACGTCTCCCACGGTTTCAATTCCTCGGATCATGGCGATATCGACGGCGAGCTTTTCGATCAGGAACAGGGTCCAGATCACGCCGGACAGCGGCCAGGCAATGAAGATGGCGATCATCGGCAGGTCGGCGATCTCCGAGGACTGCAGCAGCCCCTGCTCGGCGAATTCCTTGCCGTACCAGACGAAGCACAGCGCCAGCGCGGTCATGGTCGTGTGGACCAGAAGCTTGGCCCAGCCGCGGCCGGCGCGGCTCCGCGGGGTCGGCAGTACGTCCACGTCGAAATGGCTGCCGTCACGCACGGCGATCATCGCTCCGAGCATGATGATCCACACGAAGCAGAACCGGGCGGCCTCCTCGGTCCAGATGTAGCGCGGAATGAACGGGACGTAGCGCGCCAGAATCTGCAGGGTCACAGGCACGATCAGCAAGGTGATCAGCACCGTGATCGCGACCTTTAGGATCCGGTCGATCGCGTCGAGGACTTTGGTCAATGTCGGAGTCATCAGAAGCAATCCGCCTCGTGAACTAAGGACACGGCAGCCGGCGGCGAACGATCGGAGATCCGATCGCTCGCCACGCGGTTGGTCTGGTCTAGGGCTTGGCTACTTGATGCTGTTGATCTTCTCGAGCACCTCGGTTGCACCCAGTTCCGCGGCATAGGCCTGCTTCACCGGCTCGGCCAGCTCCAGCAGTTTGGCGCGGTCATTGAACGTGTGGGTCTTCAGCTTGCCTTCGCTCTCCATCTTGGTGAGCTTGGCAGAGTCCTGGGACGACTCGATGTCGCGGCCATGCTTACCGGCGGCCTTGCCCGAGCTCATGACGCAGGCTTGCAGGTCGGCCGGCAGTCTGTCGAAGGTCTTGCCGCTGAACCCGATCGGACGGACCGTGATGGCGTGCTGGGTCAGCGAGATGTCAGGACCGACTTCATAGAACTTCATCTGCTCGATGCCGGCCGCTTCGTTCTCGGCGGCGTCGATGACGCCGGTCTGGATGGCGTTATAGACTTCCGAATAGGCGATCACGGTCGGGGCGGCGGTGATCGCCTGGAAGATCTGGGTCTGGATCGGCGCGCCCATCACGCGGATCGGCAGATCCTTCAGGTCAGCCATGTTCTGCACCGGCCGCTTGACGATCAGGTTGCGGGTGCCGCCGCCGGCGTACCCGATCAGGATCACGTCGGCCTTGTTCTTCACGTCCTCAGCGATTGGCGCCAGCCCGTCTTGTTCGAGCACCTTGTTCCAATGGTCGAGGTCGCGGAACAGGAATGGCATATCCATCAACGGAGCCATCTTGGAGTAGGTCGACATGTGCGACGGCGACACGATCGCGTAGTCGACTGAGACGCCCTTGCTCATGTAATTGAAATAGTCCTTCTCAAGGCCCAGTTCGCTGTTGCGGTGAAGCACGAACTTGATGGGCTTCTTGTAGCAGGCCGTGGTCAGCTCCTCGAATTTCAGCAGCGCCTTGTTGAATGCATGGTTGTCGTCGAACTGCACGGCGCCGTGCAGTTCGATCTCCTGCGCGGCGGCAGGTAAGGCGGTCATGGCCAACAGGCCGGCCGCGGCGAGAGCCCCGGCAATGCGCATGGGATGGATCATGATTCACTCCCCTAAGTATTGTTATCTGACCCGTCGATCATAGATTGTGCCGATGGGTTCACGGTCAGCTTGTGCTGACTCGGAACAGCGTAGGACTCGGCTTGTGAACTAGCAATACAAAGGGATCTGAGAGGAG
>CALAHL010000721.1 GCA_937891725.1 uncultured Rhodospirillaceae bacterium
CGGCATGTCCAAGACCACAATCGCATTTCTGGGCCTTGGGCTGATGGGGGAGGGCCTGACCCGCCGCCTGATCGTGTTGGGAGACGACGTTTCCGGGTACGATCCGGTCGAGGAGCGGCGCCTTGCCGCTGCAGGTTGGGGGGTGCGCGTGGCGGAGACACCCGCTGCGGCCGCTGACGGTGCCGATATCGTTATGGCGGCGGTGACGACGGGCGAGGACCTGGAGCAGGCGATCTTCGGACCCGGAGGTGTCGCCGAGGTGGCCAAGCCCGGACGTATCTTCATCGATCTCTCGACCACGCCGGTCGACCTGACCAGATCACTCGCCGAGCGGCTGGAGCGGGAGACCGGAATGACCTGGCTCGACGCGCCGGTGTCCGGCGGCCCGCCTGCGGCCCTCTCCGGACGTCTTGCCATCATGGTGGGCGGGGCGGAGTCAGTGTTCGAGAAAGCCAGCCCGATCCTGGAAAGCCTGGCGGACAGCCTGGTCCATATGGGGCCGGTGGGGACCGGACAGGTCACCAAGATGGTGAACCAGATCTGTACCCTGAATAATTTCGTGATCTTGGCCGAAGCGCTCAACCTCGCCGAACGCGGTGGGGTGGACACCGGCAAGTTGGTGGCGGCTCTCGGCACCGGCTATGCGGGCTCGAATCTGATGAAGGCCATGTGGCCCCGCATGATCGCGCGTGATTTCGAGCCGGCCGGCTATCTGCGGCAGGTCCTGAAAGATCTCGATATGGTCCACGATCTGGCGCATGACCTGAAGGCAGCAACGCCGATCTCCACCCAATCGGCTGAGCTGTTCCGGATCATGGCCGCCCGCGGGCACGAGGAGCTGGACGGTATCGCGATCTTGAAACTGTTCACCGGCGAGCCGGTTTAGCCCTGGGCTCCTAACGACATGACGAGTTTATCGCCCTGAGCCAGTCGAAGGGCGATAAACCTCAGTTCAACTGGGCTTCTCACTCACACCGGCCGATAAACCCGATCCGCGGTACCGTAGAACAGGTCATGGCGGAGCGAGGCGGGCAGGTCGCGGGTGATGGTCTTGAGGCCCGCGAAGATCTCGTCGTAGCTGGCGCAAAGGCTGTCCACCGGGAAATTGCTGGCCATCATGCAGCGGTCGGGCCCGAACAGCCGGATCAGGTCGCGGACGATGCCGGACTGCAGCTCCGGCGTCCATGCCTGTCCAGGTACGCCGAAGCCAGAGATCTTAACCGCCGTGTTGGGTCGGTCGGCAAACCGCCCCACCGCCTCCCGCCAGTCGGACAGAGCGTCCGGTGCGCGGTCCGACGGCATGCCGCAATGGTTCAGGATGATCAGCGTGTCCGGGAAATCCGCCGCCAGATCCGCCGCCTCTCCCAGATGCCACCAGGGCGTTTGCAGATCGTAGTGCAACCCGTGCCGCTCCAGCTGGGCATAGCCGGACCGGAAAACCGGATCGGCCATTGAGCCCGGTAGTCCAGCCTCGAACTCGTCGGCGGTTGGCGTTGCCTTGGGCTTCTGCCGGACCGAGCGCACCAGCGGGAAGCTGGCGTGACCTGCCAGCACCTCGGCCACATCCTCCCGATCGAACCAGATTTGGCCGACCATCGCATGGGGCCAGCCGGTTTGATCGTGAAGTGCGTGCAGCCAGCGGGTTTCACCTACCGGATCGGCGGGGTTCCACTCGGCCTCCATGTGGACCGATTTCAGCACCCGGTGCCGGCCATGCTCGGCCTTGAATTGGTCCAGCAGGTAGCTTTTCCGGAGTGCCGAGTAATCGCCGTAGCGGAATGGAATGACGTGCGCCTCCAGCCACGGATACCTGCCATGACCCAGCTCCCAGAAATGATGATGGGCATCGATGATCGGCAGAGCATCGTCGGGATGGGGGCTGGTCTCGGACATGCTGGGAACCCGTCGGGTGTGGTTGAGGAACCCTGACCATCCCGTCTCTCGCCTTGCGAGGCAAGGTGCGTCTGAAATGGCGGAGACTGGGGCTTGCGCGACAGGGGGGTGGACGCCATCATCGCGGCCTTGCAATCCATCCCGTTTGATTTCCCGAGGACCCGATGACCGAAAAGACCGAGAGCGCCCAAATGAACGGCGCCGAATCCCTGGTTCGCACCCTGGTAAGTTCCGGCGTGGAGGTGTGCTTCAGCAATCCGGGTACCTCGGAGATGCATTTCGTGGCCGCCCTCGACCGGGTCGACGGGATGCGCTGCGTGCTGGGCCTGTTTGAGGGGGTGGTGACCGGGATGGCCGACGGTTACGGCCGGATGGCGGACAAGCCGGCCTCCACCTTGCTGCATCTGGGGCCGGGATTGGGCAACGGGCTCGCCAATCTGCACAATGCGAAGAAGGCCTTCACTCCGATCGTCAATATTGTGGGCGAGCATGCCACCTATCACATCGAATACGACGCCCCGCTGACTGCCGATATCGAGGGAATCGCGCGACCGGTTTCCCAATGGGTCAGAACCTCGAAAAGCGCCAAGGACGTG
>CALAHL010000722.1 GCA_937891725.1 uncultured Rhodospirillaceae bacterium
AGTTTCCCGACACCGAACTCGGCCGTTTCCACGAGAAACCGGTCGGACCGCACCCGATGGGCAGCTATCAGATCCATTTCGCGCCGGAGGCGCTGATGAAGATCGTCTCCTGGTTCAGCCTGAACCGCGACGGCCTCGATGTGCTGGTCCACCCGAACACCGGCGACGCGCTGGGCGATCACCGGGACCGGGCGGTCTGGGTCGGAAAGTCGTACGAGCTCGACCTGTCGATGTTGGGGTGACGGGGCGCGGCATGTCGGACACCACCGCCCTGTTCACCGATGCGGTTGACCACTACGTCCAGCATCGGATGGCCTATCCGACGGATCTGATCGACGTGCTGATCGCGCGGTTCGGGATCGGGCCGGGAACGAAGGTCATCGATGTCGGCTGTGGGCCAGGCTTGCTGGCGCTGCCGTTCGCCCGGACCGGTGCCGAGGTGCTGGCGATCGACCCGAACGGGCCGATGTTGGAGGCCGGGCGGACAGCGGCGGAGGCGGCTGGCCTTACCATCGATTTTCAGGTCCGCAAGGCGGAAGACCTGGATGCGGCGGACGGCCCCGCCCGACTGGTCACGTTTGGGCGCTCCTTTCATTGGACGGAGCGGGAGCGGGTGCTGTCCCTGTTGGAGCAGGTGGTGGAGCCCGACGGCGGTATCGCGGTGATCCACGAAGATCTCGATCAGAAAGCGGGCACGCCGACCGGGCAGGTGATCGAAGCGATGAAGCGGGATTGGATTCCCGACGATCTGCATCGCCGCAACCGCGCGGGCCATGCGGAAGTCCTGGCGGCGTCGCCCTTCTGCAAGGTCGAGCGCATGGTGGGATCGGTCCCCAGAATCTGGACCGCCGATCAGGTGCTGGGTCAGCTGCTCTCCACCTCCTATTTCAATCCGGGCCGTCTGGGCGACCGGCGCGCGGCGTTCGAGGCGGACTTGCGGGCGCGCCTGGCACGCGTTGCGCCCGAGGGTGTGTTTGAGGAAAATCTTGGGTTATTGGCACTGGTCGCGACTCGGCCGACAGGGTAAATCAGCCAAGAGTTCGATCTGTCCGATTCCGACATGGTCACGATGTCGGCGGCCGCGTCGTGGGTTCGGAATGCCGGCGAGGCGCCGCCAAAATATTCCGGCTACCAAGCGTCTAGGCGGATTGACGCTGAAAACCGACTGTTCGTTCATGGCAGCTTCAGAGAATTGGACCTATTCTCATTTCGACATGCTGGTGTCATATTGCGCCTATGACATTGCTCACGGGCGAGGCGCCCTAGCAGATCGGGATTCCGGATGTTTGACGATCCGACTGACATTCCAACACGGCTGGGATTCCTGCTCATCGACAAGTTCTCGATGATGGCCTTCACGTCGGCTGTGGAGCCTTTGCGATCGGCCAATCGGATGGCGGGCCAAACCCTCTATGAATGGCGGATCTACAGTGTGGACGGACAGCCGGTCGAGGCCAGCAATGGTATCCAGATCGTCCCGCACGCCGCGATGAGTTCGGTTGAACGCGAGAAGATCCTGGTGGTGGCCGCCGGGATCGATGTCCAGCGTTATGAGGACGACCGGGTGCTCGGCTTTCTGCGACGGATGGCGCGGACCGGCTCGACCCTGGGGGCTCTGTGCACCGGCGCGCATTTCCTGGCGCGGGCGGGTCTTCTGGAGAATCGGCGCTGCACGATCCACTGGGAGAATCTGGGCGGATTCACCGAGGATTTCCCGGAGATCGAGGTCTCCTCGGAT
>CALAHL010000723.1 GCA_937891725.1 uncultured Rhodospirillaceae bacterium
GGATGAATTGAGGGCTGAACGACAGCACACAATCCTCGGATGCTCTTCGAACGGGGATCCTGAACTCCGAGGCTAGCGGTTGCTTGCTCTTGACGCCCGTGGATGAACACGCTTTGTCAGGTTTCGAAAATCCGTACCACACCAGGAGATGTCTTGATGCCCCGCCAAACGTCCGAACTGACCCTCGACGAAGCCCGCACGATCATCGCCGCCGCCTTCAAAAAAGGCGCCGAGCTGGGCCTGAAGCCGTTGGCGGTGACGGTGCTGGATGCCGGTGGGCACCTCAAGGCGGTTGAGCGGCAGGACGGCGCCAGCTTCCACCGTCCGGAGATCGGCATGGGCAAGGCCTATGGCGCGCTGACCCTGGGTCTCGGCTCCCGCTCGATCGGCACCCGCGCCGAGCAGCAGGCCTATTTCGTGAACGCGGTGAACGGTCTGGTCGGCGGCAAGATGGTGCCGGTCGCGGGCGGCGTTCTGGTGCGCGACGCGGCCGGTGACATCATCGCGGCGGTCGGGATTTCCGGCGACACCTCGGACCAGGACGAAGCCTGCGCAATCGCGGGCATCGAGGCCGCCGGCCTGAAGGCCGATCCGGGCGCCTGATCCTTCTAGACGTTCAGCAGACCGCGCGCGGCTTCAAGCACCCGTGCGGTCCGCAGATCCTGCATGAGCGATCCCGCTGCACCCGCCACATCGTCGGAGCGGGCGAGCAGCGTATCGGCTGCCACATCACCCCGCACGAAATCCGTGATCGGGCCGCGCGGCGCATAGTGGGCGTCCTTGCTGGGGCCGAACAGTCCGAGAGTGGGTGCCCCGCTCGCCGCCGCCAGATGCATCAGCCCGCTGTCGTTCGCCACCACGAGGGCGCAGCGCGCCAGACAGGCCGCCAGCACCATCAGGGGCGCGGTGCCGACCAGATCGATCCGCCGGTCCTCCGGTATCGCGTCGAGCACCGGCGCCGCCAGCTCCCGCTCGTTCGGGCCGCCCGCCACCAGGATCCGGGCATCCATGAGAGGCCCCACTCCGGTCAGCGCTTCGGTCAGGTCGACGAACCGATCGGCCGGCCAGGCCTTGGGTGGCCAGTTCGCGGTCGGACACAGTGCCAGGATCGGTCTGGGATCATCGCCCAGGATATCCGCCGCTTGGGCGTGATGGGTGCCCGAGAGCCACAATCGCGGTTCCGGCGTGGGCGAGAGATCCAAGGCCGAGGCCAGTTGATCGACCCGATGGTCCTGGGTCGCCGGTGCCCGGAACACCCGCCGTTCGCCCGCCGCGACGGTCCAGGCAAAGGCCGAGCCGCGCAGATCCACCACCAGATCCCAGCGGGTCCCCACCGTCTCGGCCCAAAGCCGCCGCCAATGCGCACCCATCTGGCCTTTCCGCATGGGGATCACCCGCGCCACACCCGGCACGTCCTCGAACAGCGGGGCGGCCACCGGGCCGCACGCGACCGTCACACTCAGGCCGCGCTCCAGCATCCAGCCGAGCACGCCGGTCGACAGGATCGCGTCGCCAAGTCGGGTCGATGTCACCAGAAGTCCACGCATGCCCGCTTATAGAAGCAACCCATATCCGGTGAAACCCCGCTTGCCCAATGCCGGGAAGCTGCCTACCTATCGGGTGCACATTTAGTGAGGCAGCCCAGTATGACCGACGCGCAGTTCCATCTGTTCCCAGACCGTTGCCTGATCCGGGTCGACGGGGTCGACCAGACCTCGTTCCTGCAGGGCCTGGTGTCGAACAATGTGGAGACGGTGACGCCGGAGCGGGCGGGTTATGGCGCGTTTCTGACCCCTCAGGGCAAGTTCCTGCACGATTTTTTCATGGCAGTGATCGAGGGCGGCCTGGTGCTGGACACCGAGGCGGATCGGGCTGGTGACTTCCTGAAGAAACTCAAGATGTACAAACTGCGCTCCAAGGTGCAGCTGAGCGTGGTCGAGGATTGGGCGGT
>CALAHL010000724.1 GCA_937891725.1 uncultured Rhodospirillaceae bacterium
TACATATCGCCCCTCGCCATTCTTCAACACGCTACGCTGACATTGCCTAAAAAAAATCAGCCCGCCTCTTCTAGCATCCGCTGACGAGCTCGAACTGCGGCACGGCGAACCCGCTCAGGATCTTTCGCCTTGGGCGAACTGCGAATGATCTGTCCGTTCCGATCAACAATAAAACTTCCGCCGTCGATGCGGACGCGAGAAGCAGCTTTCCGAACTAAATCCAGCCGTTGCTCTTCCGTCATGTTCGCACGGGTTTCTCTGATTCGGGCTCTCAAATTCAACTCCTGGGTCGTGCGGCTCATGCAAGCCTCCTAGGGGGCGACGAAGTATAGTCAGGGGGAAACACACGTCAACGGCGAGGTTTCCGCGAATCAATGCTATTTTCGACCTTGCTGGATTCGGTGTCAAATTTTCCCAATACATATAGGCCGATCTAGGTCAGAAACCGGCCTACATAAGCAGGTTTGGTATATGGGACCGCATTGATGCGAATGTTTGCCGCGTTCAAATGTCTCGCCCGCCAAAACTCCGACGAGTAAGTAGGAAAGTTCGTAAGCACCGCCCCGCGACGATCCGTCCGGGGGATCGAACGGTTTCGGTATCGCACTCCCCGTCTCCCGCGTTATATGTCAGAGCATGAACACGATCTTCACAGTCTTTCTCATCCTCGCCATGGCGGCCACGGTCGGCGCTCTGGTGTGGGGGCTTATCGGGATGGCGCGCGGCGGCGAGTTCAATGCTCGCTGGTCGAATAAAATGATGCGCTATCGGGTGTTGTTCCAGGCGATCGCGCTGGCGATCTTCGGAATCCTCGTGCTGCTCTCCAAGGGGAGCTGATCTTGGTCCGACTGACGCGCATCTACACCCGCGGCGGCGATCTCGGGGAGACCTCGCTTGGTGACGGCACCCGGGTGGCGAAACACGCGGCCCGGCCCGAAGCCTACGGAACCGTCGACGAAACCAATGCGGTGCTGGGAATCGCCCGGCTGACGGCGGTCGCGGACGGCGGGCCGGAGGTCGACGCCATGCTGGCCCGGATCCAGAACGATCTGTTCGATCTGGGGGCCGATCTCTGCACGCCGGAGGTCGACGAGCCGAAATATCCGCCGCTGCGGATCGCGGTGGCTCAGATCGACCGGCTGGAAGCCGAGATCGATGCCATGAACGCCGAGCTTGCACCCTTGAACTCGTTCATCCTGCCGGGCGGCAAGCCGACGGCGGCGCAGCTGCATCTGGCGAGGACCGTGGCACGGCGGGCCGAGCGCACGATCACCCGGGCGGCCGGGCTGACGCCGATCAACCCCGACGCCATCCGATATATCAACCGGCTGTCCGATCACCTGTTCGTCCTGGCCCGCTGGGTCAACGACAAGGGCGCGGGCGACGTCCTGTGGGTGCCCGGCCAAAATCGATAACCAAAATAGACTAAATGCCCGGCTGACCCGGCTCCGTTGTCGAATTTGCGTCACTGAAACGCGCCGGTTCGCTTGACACCCCATCCGGCCCTCTCCTAAGTGAGCGGGCGAAATTTGGCACGGCTCCGATAAACGGTGTCCGGGCTGCCGAAAACGATCGACCCGACCGCGAGACAGGCTCGTGCACAGGGCGACGGAACTTCTGAAAGGATCGAGGAAGCGATGAAGGTACTCGTCCCGGTCAAGCGGGTGATCGACTATAACGTCAAGGTGCGCGTGAAGGCGGACCAAAGCGGTGTCGAGCTCGCCAACGTCAAAATGTCGATGAATCCGTTCGACGAGATCGCCGTCGAGGAGGCCATCCGTATGAAGGAGGCCGGCACGGCGACCGAGGTGATCGCGGTGTCGATCGGCGTGCAGCAGGCCCAGGAGACCATCCGGACCGCGTTGGCCATGGGCGCCGATCGCGGAATTCACGTGGTCTATGACGGCGTGCTGGAGCCGCTCGCGGTCGCCAAGATGCTGAAGGCGATCGTCGAGACCGAAGAGCCGGGCCTGGTCATCCTGGGCAAGCAGGCGATCGACGACGACTGCAACCAGACCGGCCAGATGCTCTCGGCCCTGATGGGCTGGAGCCAGGCGACCTTCGCCTCGAAGATCGAGCTGTCGGACGACAGCGCCAACGTGACCCGTGAGGTCGATGGCGGGCTTGAGACCATCAAGGTCAGCCTGCCGGCGATCATCACCACCGACCTTCGTTTGAACGAGCCGCGCTATGCGTCCCTGCCGAACATCATGAAGGCCAAGAAAAAGCCGATCGACGCCACCACCCCGGACGATCTGGGTGTCGATCCCACGCCGCGGCTCGAGACCCTCAAGGTTGCCGAGCCGCCGAAGCGGGAAGGTGGCGTCAAGGTCGCCGACGTGGCGGAGCTGGTCTCCAAGCTGAAGACCGAAGCCAAGGTCATTTGAGGAGGGAATTGAGATGGGCGCACTTGTTTTCGCCGAACATACTAATGATGCACTCAATCCCGCCAGCCTGCATGCGGTGACCGCCGCCAAGGAGATGGCGGGCGACGTGACCATGCTGGTCGCGGGCTCGAACTGTTGCGGGGCTGCCGAGGCCGCCGCCAAGGTCGCCGGCGTCACCAAGGTCATCAAGATCGACGCCGCCGAATACGGCCACACTCTGGCGGAAAACCTGGCAAAGGTGATCGCCGCCAACGCCGAGGGCTACTCCCACGTGGTGGCAGCCGCCACCACGGTCGGCAAGAACATCATGCCGCGGGTCGCGGCCCTGCTGGACGTGGCGCAGATCTCCGACATCATCGAGGTGGTCGACGCCGACACCTTTGTCCGGCCGATCTACGCGGGCAACGCGCTGGCCACCGTGAAGTCGAGCGATGCCATCAAAGTCGTCACCGTGCGCGGGACCAATTTCGACGCGGCGGCCGCCGAGGGCGGCTCGGCCTCGATCGAGGACGGCTCGGCCCAGGGCGATGCCGGCCTGTCGAGCTTCGTCGGCAACGAGCTGTCCAGCTCGGAGCGGCCGGAGTTGACCAGTGCGAAGATCGTGATCTCGGGCGGTCGCGGCATGCAGAACGGCGATAACTTCAAAATGCTGGAAGAGATCGCCGACAAGCTGGGAGCAGCGGTCGGTGCCTCACGCGCCGCGGTCGACGCCGGCTTCGTGCCGAACGATTATCAGGTCGGTCAGACCGGCAAGGTGGTCGCACCGGACCTGTACATCGCGGTCGGGATCTCCGGCGCGATCCAGCACTTGGCCGGGATGAAGGACAGCAAGGTCATTGTCGCCATCAACAAGGACGAAGAGGCGCCGATCTTTCAGGTTGCCGATTACGGCCTGGTGGCGGACCTGTTCAAGGCCGTACCGGAACTGAGCGAGGCGCTCGACGGCTGATAGTTTTTGGATTGGAGATCGACAGATGAAAACGATCGGAGTGATCGGTGCCGGCCAAATGGGATCTGGTATTGCCCATATCTCGGCGATGGCCGGCCTCGACGTTCACCTGCTCGACCAATCCGAAGAGGCCCTGAAAAAGGCCATGGCGGGCATCGAGTCCGCCATGGTCCGGCAAGCCGCCAAGGGCAAGGTCGGCGAAGACGCTGTCGCAGCTGCCCTCTCCAAAATCTCAACGGGCAGCGACTATGCCGGATTCGGCCACTGCGATCTGGTGATCGAGGCTGCGACCGAGAACGAAGACGTCAAGCGCTCGATCTTCAAGGTGCTGGGTGAGTATCTGCCGCCTCATTGTCTGATCGCGACCAATACGTCCTCCATCTCCATCACCCGGCTGGCCGCCTCCTCCGACCGTCCCGGTAAGTTCATGGGCATGCATTTCATGAACCCGGTGCCGGTGATGCAGCTGGTCGAACTGATCCGGGGGATCCAGACCGAGCCCGCGACGTTCCGCACCATCCAGGACCTGGCCAACAGGCTCGGCAAGACGGTCTCGGTGGCCGAGGATTTCCCCGCCTTCATCGTCAATCGGATCCTGCTGCCGATGGTCAACGAGGCGATCTATACCCTGTATGAAGGCGTCGGGTCGGTGGACTCGATCGATACCGCGTTGAAACTCGGCGCC
>CALAHL010000725.1 GCA_937891725.1 uncultured Rhodospirillaceae bacterium
CGTAGTAGATCCGCCTCATGAGCCGAAAGCTCCGCGCCGTCGAGCCGCTTTTTCGGTTCGACCTCTCGCAGATCGACGGTCCAGGAGAGGCGCTTGGCATACTCGGCCGACAGATCGTGGATCGGTCCGCGCCGAGCGCGGCCCAAGGCCGCGATCACGATCCGCATGAGTCCCTCCATCACCGACCAGCCCGGCACCCACCAGACCGGTTCGGGTCAGGCTCCCGTCATTGCGATCGAACGCAGGTCACGGCCAAAAAAGGTGCCTAAAAGCGCACCGGAGAGCAGATCGCGCTCCACCCGCCGGCGGTGAGCCGTTACGCAAGCGCGTAAAGTGGCCCGCCATCCGCCTGTCGTTCACCACCGCCAACCTGAACGGTCCGCATCGAGCTCTGGTCCTCGCCGCCCCACATCTTGTCGAGGCCGTAGAACTCCCGGACATCGGGACGGAACAGATGTACGATGACGTCGCCCGCGTCGATCAGCACCCAATCCGCTTGATTGGCGCCTTCGATACGGATTTCTCCGACACCCGTGTCTTTCAGATTTTTGACCAGATGACTGGCCATCGCAGAGATATGCCGCTGCGATCTGCCGGATGCGATCACGATGTGGTCGCTGATGGCGGACTTCCCGGCCATATCAATGGCCACGATGTCTTCGGCCTTGTCGTCATCCAGTGAGGTTGTCACCAGATCCAGCAGGCCGGCTCCCTCGGAGAGGTCATGAAGTGTTATGGGGATGCTCCTTTTTTCAATCGGATCCACATCACGCACACAGGCCGCATGGCAGGTGGACGACGTGGTAGCGACCGGCTTGGTCACACGCTTGACTTCCGCTGTTGGCGGATGCGGGTGGCCGAAGCCGGATGCCGACGCGAGTGCAGGAACACCCATGCCGGCGGTTCGCGTCTCATCAAGGTTCGGGCCGCACGATGTCGAACCCGATTCTGTCTGAAACGCAGCGCCGTCCGACTTGCTAGCGCCTTGATAGAGTAGGTCGGACGGTCGAATATCGCAACAGGTAGAGTGTGAAGGATCGATGATGATCGCTCCCATCGATGAAACCCCACCAGATTATCCGCTCCCATGATCCAGACGAACCGCATCCGGGGGCATCTGATTTTCAGTTCGACCAAGGTATCGGCCGTGAATTGGGTTCCGAGCCGCGTTTCCAGGTCGGTCGGCCGCACTCGGCGATCCCGCGCGACCCTCCGTGCCGACGCCAGACGATCCGCCAGCGGCGCCATGTCATCGTGACTCTTCAATGGGTTCTGCGGGCTCACCAACCACCAGATCTCATCCAGATCAAGGCTGTGAAGGGCCAGCCTTGCTATAAACAAATGGCCCTCATGCGCCGGGTTGAAAGACCCGCCCATCAAGCCCACGGAAATTCTTCGTCCATCGGCCCCGTTGCGGGGAAGTGCGGGGGCCGCGCTGGCTCTGATGCGCGGGCTGCGCTCGACCACCAACTGACGGGGCGAGGGGATGCGGTTTGCTCTCACGGGCGGGTTTGGCCGGTGCCGCGCACCACGTATTTGAAGCTGGTAAGCTGTTCGGTCCCCACCGGACCCCGCGCGTGCATGCGTCCGGTCGAGATCCCGATCTCGGCGCCCATGCCGAACTCGGCTCCGTCGGCATATTGGGTCGAGGCATTGTGCAGCACGATCGCGCTGTCGACCTCGTTCAGGAACCGTTCGGCGGCAGCCGGCTCCTCGGTCACGATGCTGTCGGTGTGGTGTGAACCGTTGCCGTTGACATGGGCAATGGCGCCCGCAACCCCGTCGACCACGGCGATCGACAGAATCGCGTCAAGATATTCCGTGGTCCAATCGGCCTCGGTCGCAACCGCCATGTCCGAATACACCGCCCGCGCCGCGTCATCTCCCCGCAGGGCGCAGCCGGCCTCCTGTAAGGCACCGGCGATCCTGGGCAGCAGGGTCGGTGCGATGGCGCGGTCGATCAACAAGGTCTCGGCGGCTCCGCAGACGCTGGTTCGACGCATCTTCGCATTGACCACGATCGCGATGGCTTTCTCGGGATCGGCGCCGGCGTCCACATAGACATGACAGAGCCCCTCAAGATGGGCGAAGACCGGCATCCGCGCCTCGTTCTGGACTCGCTCGATCAGGGATTTGCCGCCACGCGGCACGATCACGTCGATGAAGTCCGGCATCCGCAGCATGTGGCCGACGGCGGCGCGGTCGCGGGTCGGGACCGCCTGGATCGCATCCTCGGGCAGACCGGCCACGCGCAGACCCTGGTGCAGACAGTCGACGATCGCGGTCGAACTGCGGAAGCTTTCGGACCCACCCCGAAGGATCGCGGCGTTTCCGGACTTCAGGCACAGCCCGCCTGCATCCGCCATCACATTCGGTCGGCTCTCGAAGATGATGCCGATCACGCCCAGCGGCGTGCGCCTCCGCTCGAATTTCAGCCCGTTCGGCCGGGTCCACTCCGCCAACACGGTGCCGATAGGATCCGGCAATTCGGCGATCGTCTCCAGCCCCGTCGCCACGTCTTCCAGGCGGTCGGGCGTCAACACCAGACGGTCGACCAACGACGGGCGCTGTCCCTTGGCCTTGGCGTCCGCCACATCGGCGGCATTGGCCTCCAGGATGTCCGACATGCCGTCACGGATCTCTTGGGCGGCGGCGCGCAGGGCTTTGTCCTTGGTCGCCGTCGGCGCCAGGGCGAGAGTGGCGGATGCCGCCCGGGCGCGCCGGCCGACTTCAAGCATTTCGGCTTCCAGCCCGGCGTCAGTAGCGAGGTCCGTATGGGCGGGTTCTGCAAGCGTCATGACCGCTCCTCCTCCAGGTTCCCGGTGAGCACCATATCGTCCCTGTGCACCATCTCGTCCCGACCACGGTAGCCGAGGACCTGTTCGATTTCACGGGATTTCCGGCCCGCGATCAGCCCAGCATCCGCCGCTGAATAGGCGACCAGCCCGCGGGCCAACTCACTCTCGTCCGGGCCGTGAATGGTCACCAGATCGGCGCGCTCGAAGCTGCCCGAGACTCTGGTCACACCGGCGGGCAGCAGGCTCTTGCCCCCGCGCAGGGCTTTCACGGCTCCAGCATCCAGGGTCAGGCTGCCTTTTGGCGAGAGCGATCCGGCGATCCAGCGCTTACGGGCCGTCAGCGGGCTGGCAGGAGTTCCGAACCATGTACAGCGCCCGCCGTCCCGCAAAGCCCGGATCGGGTTCAGCGCGCGACCATTGGCGATCACCATGCGCGTGCCGGCCGAAGCGGCGATCTTGGCGGCGGCGAGTTTGGTGACCATGCCGCCGGACGCGTAGCCGGTCCCGGCAGCGCCGGCCATGGCCTCGATCGCTGGGGTGACCTGATCGACTTGCGGGATGTGTACGGCGTCGGCATCGACGCGGGGATCGCCGGTATACAGCCCGTCGATATCCGACAGCAGGATCAGGGTGTCGGCGCTCGCCATTTGCGCGACCCGGGCTCCAAGCCGGTCATTGTCGCCGAACCGGATCTCGGCGGTCGCGACCGTATCGTTCTCGTTGATCACCGGCACCGCCCCCAGCCGCAGCAGGGTGGTCAGCGTGGCGCGGGCGTTCAGATGCCGCCGTCGCTCTTCGGTATCGTCCGGAGACAACAGAATCTGGGCGACGGTGACCCCGTGCCGGGCGAAGCTTTCCTGATAGGCATGGGCCAGCAGGATCTGCCCGGTCGCCGCGGCCGCCTGGTTTTCCTCGAGTTTCGCGCTTCGGCGGCGGGCCAGTCCGAAATGGCGGCGGCCAAGCGCGATCGCCCCGGACGAGACCACCAGGATCTCTTTACCCTCCGCCTTCAGGGCCGCCAAATCATCGACCAAAGCATCGAGCCACGGACGGCGTACGGCACCGGTGCTCTCCTCAACCAAAAGGGCGGAGCCGATCTTGACCACCACCCGGCGGGCGTCGTCCAGCGGGGTGGTCGCGGTGAGGGCGGTTACGGCGTCCATACCGGTTCGTCCTCGCCCCGCGCGGCCTCGACGGCGGCGGCCTTCTCGGCGGCTCGGTCGGCGCGCACCGCATCAAAGATCGCGCCCAGCACCCGATCCACGGATGTGCCCGCGACGCCCGAAACCGTCATCGGCGTCAGGCCGATCTCTTCCTGAAAGAGTTCCACCAAGGCACCGACATCCTCGGCGGGCAACGCATCGATCTTGTTGATCGCCAAGATCTCGACCTTCTTGTCCAGATCTCCGCCATAGGCCGACAGCTCCTCGCGCACGGTGTGGTAGGCCGCGACCGGATCCTCGGCTGTGCCGTCGACCAGATGCAGGAGAGCTCCGCAGCGCTCGACATGCCCCAGGAACCGGTCTCCGAGACCCGCACCTTCATGGGCACCCTCGATCAGCCCCGGAATATCGGCCAACACCAACTCTTCACCGCCCAGTCGCACGACGCCAAGGTTGGGGTGCAGGGTGGTGAATGGATAATCCGCTATCTTCGGCTTGGCGGCAGTGACGGCGGCCAGGAAGGTCGACTTTCCGGCATTGGGCAGACCGATCAGCCCGGCATCGGCGATCAGCTTGAGCCGCAGCCAGATGTACAGTTCGGTGCCCGGCCAGCCCGGTGTCGACTTGCGCGGCGCCTGGTTGGTCGAGGATTTATAGCGGGCATTTCCGAAGCCGCCGTCGCCGCCGCGCGCCAGGGTGATCCGCTGGCCCAACTCGGTCATGTCGGCCAGCATGGTCTCGTAGGTCTCGTCCCATATCTGGGTGCCCAAGGGAACCCGCAGGACGGTATCTGCGCCACCCGCGCCGAACCGATCCTTACCCATGCCGGGCCGGCCGCTCTCGGCTTTGAAATGCTGCTGGTAACGGAAGTCGATCAGGGTATTCAGACCATCGACGCATTCGATGATGACATCGCCGCCGTGCCCGCCGTCACCCCCGTTCGGTCCGCCGTATTCCACATAGGCTTCCCGGCGGAAGCTGACCGAGCCCGGGCCGCCGTTACCGCTCTTGATGAAAACCTTGGCTTGATCGAGGAACTTCATTTTTCAGAGTCCGGTGAGGTGGCAGGCCACCAACGAAAAAAGGGAACGGCGGACCGTTCCCTTTCAAAGCCGTCCCGTTTGGAACGGGGTCCTGGTATTCGGTCGGGACGGCGTTACTCCGCCGCCACCGGGAGAGCTTCAACCGGCTCGATCCCGACAAACATCCGATCGCGGGTTTTGCGGAACACAACCTTGCCTTCGACGGTTGCAAAGATGGTGTGGTCCTTGCCCATTCCGACGTTCAGACCCGGATGGTATTTGGTGCCGCGCTGCCGGATGATGATGTTGCCGGGGATGACATGCTCGCCCCCGTACTTCTTCACACCAAGACGCCGACCCGCTGAGTCGCGACCGTTCCGTGAACTACCGCCTGCTTTTTTATGAGCCATGGCCTGTCTCCTTACCTATCGGGACCGCGCACGCCTTAGGCGCCAGCGCTGATCCCCGTGACCTTGAGAACGGTGATCTGCTGCCGATGACCACGCGTCCGGCGCGAGTTCTTCCGGCGCCGCTTCTTGAAGCTGAAGACTTTGGGCCCCTTGGCCTGATCCAGCACTTCGCAAGCAACAGAGGCACCCGTGACGGTCGGCGCACCAATGGTGACACCAGCCTCACCGCCAACCATGAGGACTTCACCAAGCTCGATGGTGCTGCCGGCTTCGCCCGCAAGCTTCTCGACCTTGATCACGTCACCAGAGGCGACCTTGTATTGCTTGCCGCCGGTCTTAACGACTGCGTACATCGAAACCGTCCCAACATAAGAATTTCGTCTCGCGTACCGACCGCCGGTCGCGACGAAGCGCGGACTATACGCAGGGACGCGGTGAAGTCAATGCGAGAATCAGGATGGGACCGGTTTTCGAATTTCTGTGGCGCCCGCACCCGAACATGCAAAATCTAGCACGCCAATCCGTTAATCTCGATGTTATGAGGCTGTTGCAGAATCATCGGTTCCACCGACGATCCTCTCCGCTTGACCCA
>CALAHL010000726.1 GCA_937891725.1 uncultured Rhodospirillaceae bacterium
CGGGCATCGAACGGGTGCTCGGAGATCACGATCGGCTGCGAGGACACCTGATCGCCCGACAATTCCATCGCCTTTTGATAGCACTCGGCGACCGTCTCGCCTTCGACATTCAACGGCCGACTCGCACCGGTCACGACGTTGTTCATGTACAATGTCGGCATCGACCTTCCTCCGTCCTGAAATCAATTATTTGGTGAACACAGGGATCATAAATTACGCCCATGACTGATTCACAAATAACGATTTTAGATTGTTTCGTCTACTATAATATTCTTTCAAAGATTAAGAAAACGGGTGTATAATCCAAGTCCACTCGGCTATTTTCCCGGTTGGACGATTCGCGCGATCGGATGTGTATTTCCGGCGAAGGGGCGGGACCCGGCTCTCGGGCAGAGGTGCCACAAGGTCACCCCGATAAATCCAGAAGAATCAAACCATTATCGTCCTGGGCCGGTCTAAGGGCGCGGGATTGGCGTCGAACCTAGCCCGCCTCGCCCAACCGGTCGTGAGCCACGGCACCGCCGACGATTGCGAGGTCGCAGTGGGCCGAGAGCCACGCCTCGGGCTCGGTCGCGAACAGGTCGGTGTCCAGCACCGCCACGTCGCCCAGCATACCGGGGGCGAGCGTGCCCTTGATGCCTTCCTCGAAGGACCCGTAGGCGGAGTTCACGGTATAGGCGCCGATCGCCTCCTCCAGCGTGAGGGCCTGATCGGCTCCGATCGCGGTGCCCTTGTTCGTCTTGCGGGTGACCATGGTGTAGAGGTTGCGGAACGGGTTGGTCGAGCTGACCGGACCGTCGGAACTGGCGGACGGATACAGGCCCGCGGCGGTCCATTTCCGCATCGGATAGCTGGCCTCCGGCCTGCCGGAGCCGAGCACGTTCAGATACAGATCCCCGAACTCGTATAGAAAGATCGGCTGTGGGGCGGGCAGGATGCCCGCCGCCGCCATCCGCCTGAGCTGGTCGTCGGTCAGGAATCCGCAATGCTCAATCCGGTGCCGCCGGCTGGGATCAACGTTGTTGCCCATCGCCTTTTCGTAGCCGGACAGCACCTGCTCGATCGCCGCATCCCCGATGGCATGGGTGGCGATCTGAAAGCCGCGCGCGTGATAGTCGGCGATATAGCCGTGCAGTTCCTCGTCCCCGTAGATGAAGATGCCGGTGTTCTCGGAATCGTCGGTATAGGGCTCGGACATGGCGGCGGTCTTGCCCCCGGCGGAGCCGTCGGTGAACAGCTTCATCGGGCCGACCCGCATCCATTCGTCCCCGTCGCCAGTCATCAGGTCCATGCCGATCGCCCGGTCGGGCCAACCGGACGCGCCGGCCAGCGGCATCAGATACATCCGGATCGGCAAGCGGTCCTGGCGTCGGGCGGCCAGGTAGGCCTGCCAATCCATATAACCCTTGCGGAGCCCCACAGCCGGATCGGTGCAACTGGTGATTCCAAAGGACAGGTTCAGCCGTGCCCCCGCCTCGATCGCGGTGACAAGCGTCTCCAGCTTGTCATCCGGCTGCGCCTTGGTGATCAACCGCTGGGCGGTTTCCTGCATCAGGCCGGTCAGCTTGCCGTTCTGGCTCTCGATATGTCCGCCCGCAGGCTGTGATGTGCCCTCTGTCACACCGGCCAGCTCAAGCGCCTTCGAATTCGCCACGCCCATATGGCCGCAGGTGCGTTTGATATAGACGGGGTGATCCGGCGCGATCTGATCCAGCTCTTCGCGCAGCGGGTGACGTTTCACGTCCAACTCGAAATGGTCGTAGCCTCGGCCCAACACCCATCCGCCCGGCTCGGTCGCCTCGACGCCCGCTTTGACCGCCGCCAACAGCTTGTCCAGGGTGTCGATCGCCTCGTCCTTGAGGTCGACTTCCATGGCGCCGAACCCCATGGACATCATGTGCTGGTGCGCGTCGTTGAACCCCGGCACCGCGAGGCGGCCGCGCAGGTCGACCACCTTGGTGTTCGGCCCCACCAGGGCCGACAGCTCGGCTGCGGATCCGGTGGCCAGCACCTTGCCGCCCCAGAACGCCACCGCCTCCGCGAACCCCAAACCGGGGCCGAGAAACACCTTCCCGCCCGTGAGCAGGCTCTCCGCCGCAATCCGCATCCTGAGATCTCCGCTGAGTCAGAAAGTCCTAAGCGTCATAGCCGGGATTGTTGCGGTCCAGGACCCGCATCATCGCCGGCCAGGCCCGCTTGCCGAACGGCTCATTGCTGTTCCGCCAGAACTGGTCGGCCGTATGCTGGCAAACCTCGTCCGAAGGCAGATTCAGTTCGCCGCCCGCTTGCGCCGCAATCTGTGCTGCGCAGGTCTTCTCGAGATTGTGCATGATCTCGAAAGCTTCGCCGGTGGTCCGGCCACAGACCAGCAGCCCGTGGTTCCGCAGCACCATCACATAGCGTTCACCCAGATCGCCCACCAAACGGTCCCGCTCGTCCAGATCCAGCGCGATGCCCTCATAGTCGTGATAAGCGCAGTGATTGCCGAAGAACATCATCGAGTTCTGGCTGATCGGCAGGATGCCGTCCTTCTGAGCCGCGACGGCCATTCCGGCGACGGTGTGGGTGTGGATCACACAGGCCACCTCGTGCCGCGCCATGTGAATGGCGCTATGGATGGTGAACCCGGCCTCATTAACCTCGAACGGGCTGTCCATTACGATCTGCCCGTCGAAATCGATCTTCACCAGCGAGGACGCCGTCACCTCCTCGAACATCAGCCCGTAGGGATTGATCAGGAAATGGCCGTCTTCACCCGGGACGCGCGCCGAGATATGGGTGTAGATCGAATCGGTCCATCCGTGGAGGGCGACCAGCCGGTAGCAGGCCGCAAGGTCAACCCGCGCCCGCCATTCCTCCGCGCTGACACGACCTCGGACGGACGGAATTTCGATCGAATTATCGTTGGTCTCGAGCGCATAGGCCATGGCTGTCTCCAAAGTTGACGCGGCAGGCGCGTGACACGCGACCTGCGGGGAGGGGATGAACGCTTGATGGTAACTCTGTCGCTCGCAAGGCTTTTGGTCAATCGCGGACGACGGCGCAGTCTGGTGACGATATGGCTCTGGAGAAAAGTGACGATCATTTGACCGCATGTAGCGTTTTCTTGACAAAGCTTCGCAAAATATTGAGACTCTTACCCGATTCCCGCTCCAGTCTTGGGCTGAGGTAAAAGCAGCATGGCGAACCGATTTGCGATCCTGGCCGGTAGCGCCGCGCTTGCCCTTTTGACCGGGTGTTCGAATCTTCCCAGTTTATCCAGTTCTGGCGGAACAGCGCCCGATCAGGGATCGCTTCCCGCCGCCGATATTCCCGCCTATGCCACCGGTGATACCTTCGTGTTCGACCAGGATGGCGCCATTACGCAGGAACGCGTCGTTGCGGTCTCGCCGGATCGGGTGACGTGGACCGACGACGAAAGCGACAGCAGCGTCATCTGGACGCGCGACCCCTATATCGTGACCCCGCCGCTCAACTGGTCGGCACATCCGGAGCTCGGTCGCGGGCGCCAGGCGATCATCGGCAGCCCGGAACAGCTTTTCCCGCTCCGCGAGGGCAACAGGGTCGCCTATGTGGTTCGCGGCTCCAGTGAGACCCTGCCGGAAGGCTGGCAGGACGAGCACAGTTGCGAAGTGATGGGCCAGGAGACCGTGCAGGTCAAAGCTGGAACCTACACCACATTCAAGATTGCCTGTCAGCGCCGCGACTATACCGACACGATGTACTATTCGCCCGTGGTTCAGAATGTGGTCCTACGGGAGCGGAGTTTCGGGGGTCGGAACAGCCGGAAGGAATTGGTCTCGGTCAATCTGTCCAATGATCGGACCGCTAATTTAGCTGCCTCAACCCCAATCGCGCCAAATGTCTCTGCACCGACCCCGGTGGTTACCGCGGATCAGACGGGCGTCCCCATGCCGATGACCGCCGGTGCGGGCGCCATTCCAGGGACGATGACGCCAGGCGTGGCAACACCGAGCTTGGCGGCACCCGGCATGTCGGACACGATGCCGGCCAGCCCGATCGAGCGGCGGCTGGACCGACTGGAGTTCGCGGTCGATCGATTGGAGAAGGCTGCGGGCCTCGCGCCACTTGGAGCTGCGGCGGCCCACCGGGGGACCATGCAACATGCCACGGCGGAGCCGCAGCCAATGGCCGTTCCTAGGCCCGGCGCAACTGCTGCGATGGAAGGGCCCTGGGCCGTGCATCTGGCTTCTTACCGAGCGCTGAGTCGCGCGAGGGCCGGCTGGACAACCTTGGTGAAGAAGTTCCCGCAGCTCGATAGGTTGTCCATGCTGACCAGCGAGTTCGATCCGGGGAACGGCCGTGGCACCTATGTGCGGCTGATGGCCCGCGGGTTCCCGACCCAGTCGGAAGCCACGGCGTTTTGCGGTCCCTTGAAGTCCGCCGGTCAGTTCTGCGAGGCCAAGGGTCCGCTGCCCTGATCGGACGATTTCAGGAAATGGATTGCGCGGCGCGCTGGGCACCCCGGAAAATTGCCAGCAACAACAACCCGCCTGCGACGACCGTCATATAGACCATCAGCCCGTGCGGCGCCCAAAGCTCCATCGCCGCACCGGCGACCGGTGGGCCGGTGATGTTGGCGATCTCGAAACACACCACGAACGCCGCGTTCGCAGAGGCCAGTTCACCGCCCCGGTAACGCTCGCCCAGCATGGTGACGCCGACGGTGTAGATTCCGAACGCAGC
>CALAHL010000727.1 GCA_937891725.1 uncultured Rhodospirillaceae bacterium
GTCGAAGGCGAGACGGTCGCGCAGTGCTATCAAAAGGCGATGGAATTGTCGGGCGATCAGGAGTCCTCGCAGCCGACCGTGATCTCCGAGCACCCGTTCGATGCCCGTCAGACAACTGCGTCCGATACGCCTCAAAGCACGGCGACGGTCGTTTCTTCCGCGGCAGATCTTGCGGCACTCAATCTACCGACACCGGCGATTCCGAAGCCGACCAGCCCAACGGATCTTCCGCCGGAGACGTCGGGTACGCTCGTTGTTTCGGTGAATCCGACGTCTGATCTGTATGTTCTTGGAGGAAGTGGAGCGTGGTATCCTGTATCCTCGCTTCCCTCAGCGGTTACGCCGTTTCCAAGTCCGGTCTACGCACAGTTTTCAACCTATTGGAAACAGATCGGAAGCGCGGTCATAACGGGACCGCAGACCTACACAAAGAGCGTGGCGTACACGACTGGGATGTCGACCACGGACTCGACGACGCTGAGCGCCGAGTTCGGGATTTCGTATGGCGCGTTGTCAGCGAAACTGTCGGCGACCATCGGGCATTCGGTGACCACGTCACAGCAGACCACGGTCACTGATTCTTACCAGATTTCGGTGCCGGCCGGGACGACGTCTGTTTACGTTCTCTGGCAGCTGATGGGAGAGATCATATTCCTCGGACCTGACATGACGCCCATCGAGTGGTCGTTCAAGACAAGCATAGGAATTGGACAAATATCTTTCACTTTCCCCAACTCCGGCAGGATCAGTCAGATCAATACCGTCTACTCGGACCAGACGGCCTTCTGAATCTGATGGCTGCAGGGGCGGATTCCGGTCTAACTTCGGCCTCACGTCAGAAACACCCCGCCGTTCGCGTGGATCGTCTGCCCCGTGATGTAGCCGCCCTCGGGGCCGGCCAGGAAGCGGATGGTGTCGGCGATCTCGTCCATCCTGCCCTTGCGGCCAAGCGGAATGCCGCCATCGGCCAGATTGCTCGGCAAAGCGCCTGCCGATGCGCCGCGCACCGTGTCGATCGCCCCCGGTGCCACGCAGTTGCAGCGGATGCCGTGCGGCGCCAGTTCGATCGCCAGCGCCCGCATCAGTCCCTCCAGGCCGGACTTGGATGCAGAGACATGGCAGCGGTTCGGTGTCGCCACATGGGTCGACACGCCGGACAGCCCGACGATCGCCCCGCCGCCGCGCGCGATCAGATGCGGCACCGTCGCCTTGCACAGCAGGAAGGCGCCATCCAGCGCTACAGACAGGATTTCCCGCCACTCCGCGAACGCCATGTCCACGAACGGGGTCTGACGGCGCAGGCCTGCATTGCTGACCACGATGTCCAGCCCGCCCATGGCGGCCACGCCTTCCTCTGCCATCGCGAACACCTGCTGTTCGTCCGAAACGTCGCCCAGAACGGCTAACGCCCGACGACCCAGCGCGCGCACCTCGTCCGCCACCGCTTCGATCGACGCCCGATCGGAGCGGCCGTTGACGATGATGTCGGCGCCGTCGCGCGCCAGCCTGAGTGCGGTTGTCCGGCCGATGTTCTTACCCGCCCCGCTGACCAGCGCGACCTTGCCCTCTAACGTCCCCGCCATGATGTCCTCCCGAAGATCTCATTATTCTCCGGCCGCGCGATGCTCCGGAAACAGCGAGCGTAGCCCGTCGGGGGAGGCGGCGCATACGCCCCGTTCGGTGATCAGTGCCGTGACCAGACGGGCGGGGGTCACATCGAAGGCCGGATTGGCGGCGGGGCTGCCGTCCGGCGTGATGGTGACCGCAGAGATCGTGCCGTCGTCGAGCCGCCCGGGAATCCGGGTCACCTCGGAGGGAGACCGTTCCTCGATCTCGATGTCCATCCCGTCATTCAAAGTCCAGTCGATTGTCGGGCTGGGCAATGCCACATAGAACGGCACGTCGTTGTCCCTTGCCGCCAATGCCTTCAGGTATGTGCCGATCTTGTTGGCGACGTCGCCGTTGGCGCTGACCCGGTCGGTACCGGTGATGCACAGATCGACCAGACCTCGCTGCATCATGTGACCGCCCGCGTTGTCGACGATCACGGTATGCGGCACCCCGTGGTTCTGCAGTTCCCACGCGGTCAGGAAGGCGCCCTGGTTGCGGGGGCGGGTCTCATCCACCCAGACATGGATCGGGATGCCGGAATCATGGGCCTGATAGATCGGGCTGGTGGCGGTGCCCCAATCGACGGTGGCGAGCCAGCCGGCATTGCAGTGGGTCAGCACGTTGACGGTCTCGCCCGGTTTCTTGGACGCGATGTCCTTAATGATTTCGAGACCATGCCGGCCGATGGCATGGTTCAGCTCGGCGTCTTCGTCGCAGACATGGCGGGCGAAGGCGGCGGCCGCCTCGACCCTTTCGGCGGGTGCGACACCGGACAGTTTTGTGCGTCCGGCATCCAGCGCCCAGCGCAGGTTCACCGCGGTCGGCCGGGTGACGATGAGGGCGTCGTAGGCCCGGGCCAATCCGGTGTCCGAACTGTCTTCCCGCATCGCCAGCCACAGCCCCCACGCAGCCGTCGCCCCGATCAGCGGCGCACCGCGCACCAGCATCGCCTTGATGGCGTGCGCGGCATCGGCGGTAGAGCCCAATCGCTCAGTCACGAATATATGGGGCAGCCGGGTCTGATCGATGATCTCGACCGCGTCTCCGTCGGCGGCCTGCCAGATCGTGCGGTGCGGGCTTCCGTTGACTTTCATGGCGCTCTCCCTGTCGCGGCCAAAGTTTCGCCCCCTATTTGCTATGCCGGGCGGTTCGCTGCAAGGGACTCCTGATGCCGGGAGAACCCGATCCCACAACGCGCTTTGATGACAGCGTGCAAGGTGAATGCTAGAACCCGGCTTCGTTTGCGCCACCGGAGACTGACACTCATGATTCCCCGTTATTCCCGCGAGAAAATGGCCGCGATCTGGTCGCCGGAGACCAAGTTCCAGATCTGGTTCGAGATCGAGGCGCATGCCTGCGACGCGCAGGCCGAGCTTGGGGTGATCCCGAAGGAGGCCGCCAAGGCGGTCTGGGAGCGGGGGCAGTTCAAGGTGGCGCGGATCGACGCGATCGAGGCCGAGGTCAAGCACGACGTGATCGCCTTCCTGACCAACCTCGCGGAATATGTCGGCCCGGAAGCGCGCTTCGTGCACCAGGGTATGACCAGTTCGGACGTTCTGGACACCTGTTTGGCGGTCCAGCTGGTGCGGGCGGCGGATCTTCTGATCGAGGATCTGGACGGACTTCTGGCGGCTCTGGAGCGGCGCGCGTTCGAGCACAAGGATACGGTCAAGGTCGGCCGCTCCCACGGGATCCACGCCGAGCCGACCACTTTCGGCGTCACGCTCGCCAGCCACTATGTCGAGTTCCAGCGCTGCCGGGAGCGGATGGTGGCCGCCCGCAAGGAAATCGCCACCTGTCAGATTTCCGGTGCGGTCGGCACCTTCGCCAATATCGATCCTTATGTGGAAGAGCACGTGGCCAAGGCCCTGGGCCTCGCGGTCGAGCCGGTCTCGACCCAGGTGATCCCGCGCGACCGGCACGCCATGTTTTTCGCCACTCTCGGCGTGGTCGCCTCTTCGGTGGAGCGGCTGGCGACCGAGATCCGCCATCTGCAGCGGACCGAGGTGCGCGAGGTCGAGGAGTTCTTCAGCGAGAAGCAGAAGGGCTCATCCGCCATGCCGCACAAGCGGAACCCGGTGCTGACCGAGAACCTGACCGGGCTCGCCCGGCTGGTGCGGATGACCGTTGTTCCGGCGATGGAGAACGTCGCCCTCTGGCACGAGCGGGATATCAGCCATTCTTCAGTCGAGCGCGGCATCGCGCCCGACGCCACCGTGACGCTGGATTTCGCGCTGGCGCGGCTGACCGGCGTGGTCGACAAGATGCTAGTCTACCCCGAGCAGATGAAAGCCAATCTGGACAAGCTGGGCGGTCTGATCCACAGCCAGCGGGTCATGCTGGCTCTGACCCAGAAGGGCGTGGACCGCGAGGCGGCCTACCGTCTGGTGCAGCGCAACGCCATGCCGGTTTGGCTCGAAGGCAAGGACTTCCGAGCTTTGCTCGGCGCCGATGCCGAAGTGACGGCGGCGATGACGTCCGAGGAGCTTAATAATCTGTTCGACCTCGGCTACCACACCAAACACGTGGACACGATCTTCAAGCGCGTGTTCGGCCGGGCATAGAGCGAAGCGCTAGAACGGCCGTTGCCCACTCACCCCTCCGCGCGTTTGGCCAGTTCGTCGACCTGGCCGATGCGGAAATAGTGGATCTCACGGGTCAGTCGGATCGTCGGTTTGAGGGCGAAGCAGATGCTGCCGATCAGGAACAGCCAGGTGCCGAAAGTCACGGTTGCCTCGTCGAAGAACAGAATGCTGCCGATGATGAACAGGAAGGCCGCCGCGAAATCAACGAGTGTGTAAATGATCTCGTAAAGCGCGAAGAGGCGCGCGTTGGAATGGGTTTTAGTGCGGGTCTTCGGGTCGAACATTGGCATCCAAACAATCCCTTCATCGTGTTTATTGCGGCGTAAGCGACTGAAATACATTGCACAAAAAAATAGTGCGAAACAGCAGTTGACGGCTCCGGTGGGGTGCCCTAGCTAATTAGATAAGCGCTGAAGTTGAGGCTCAGCTTGTGGAGGCGCTATATAAATGTCCGCTAAAGCGAGTGGGTTTGGAACCCGTCGCATGTCCGCGTCGGGTTTTTTTGTGCCCGACCGGCATGCCGGAAATCCGACCTCCAAGCAATACAGAGCCTCCTAACCCAGCGTGGAATTTCTCCGCGCCGCAAAGGAGACCGACTATGTCTATCACCAAACGCAGCTTCCTGGGTGGCCTTGCCGCCGCCGTCGCCGGAACCGTCATCGGGACCGCAGCGCTTCCGACCCCCGGCCTCGCCGCCGACGTTCCGGACCAGATTACCGTCGACTATGCCTATTACAACCCGGTCAGCCTTCTGATGAAGAAGAAGGGCTGGATCGAAGAGGAATTCGCCGAAGAGGGCACCGATGTCCGTTGGGTGCTATCGCTCGGCTCGAACAAGGCGCTTGAGTATCTGAACGGTGGCAGCGTCGATTTCGGCTCGACCGCAGGCGCCGCGTCGGTGATCGGGCGGGCCAACGGCATTCCGATCAAGGCGGTCTACGTCTATTCCAAGCCGGAATGGACTGCGTTGGTCACCCGTCCGGATTCGGGCATCACCAAGATCGAGGACCTGAAGGGCAAGCGGGTCGCGGTGACCCGAGGCACCGATCCGCACATCTTCCTGCTCCGGGCTCTCGATAGCGTCGGGCTCACCGAGAAGGATATCAAGGTGGTGCTGCTGCAGCATCCGGACGGCTTCCGTGCGCTCGACGCTGGACAGGTCGACGCCTGGGCCGGTCTCGATCCGCACATGGCCAAAGCCGAGCTGGAGAGCGGTGCGAAGCTGTTCTTCCGGAACGCCGATCTGAACACCTATGGTATTCTGAATGTCCGGGAAGATTTCGCGGCCGAGCATCCGGACGTGATCCGTCGGGTGCTGAAGGTCTACGAAAAGGCTCGGGAATACGCCATCGCCAACCCGGACGAGCTGCGTCAGGTGCTGGTCGATGCGGTCCGTCTGTCCGATGAGGTCGCCGACCGGCAGTTGAGCCAGCGCACCGACCTTTCCAATCCGGCGATCGGCGATGCCCATCGCGCCACCTTCCTGGCGGCGGGCGACATCTTGCAAAAGATCGGCGTCATCAAGCCGGAGGTTTCGGTGCCGGACACCATCAACGCGCTGATCGACACCTCCTATCTGGCCGACAGCCAGAAGCTGACGAACTGAGCGGCCGATGGCCTTGATCGACACAGTGGCCGGCCGGGTTCTCGGTGGCCGGGATGGGGAGACGGCGCAGGGCGTCGTCTCCCGTACCCTTTCGCGGATCGCAAGCGGCTGGCTTGGTCTGGTCGTGCCGCTGGCGATCCTGGTTGTCTGGCAAACCCTGTCGATACTGGAGGTGTTCCGGGCCACTCTGGTGCCGCCACCTGCGGCTGTTCTGCGCGAGGTGGTTGACCTCGCCAGGGACGGCACCCTTTGGGATCATATCGGCATTACGTTTCAGCGGGTGTTCTTCGGATTTTTCTGGGGCGTCCTCGCGGCGACCGTGCTCGGCGCGCTGACCGGCGAGTCCCGTCTGGCCCGGCGTCTGCTGGATCCGACGATCCAGGCGCTGAAGGCGGTGCCGTCGCTGGCCTGGGTGCCGCTGTTCATCCTGTGGTTCGGCATTTTCGAGGAAAGCAAGATCACCCTGATCGCGGTTGGCGTGTTCTTTCCGATCTATCTCAACCTGATGACCGCTATTCGCCAGACCGACCGTCGTCTGGTCGAGGTTGCGCGGATCAACGGACTGTCCTCGTTTCAGACCGTCCGCTACTTCCTGTTGCCGGGCACACTGCCGTCCTATGTGACGGGATTGCGGGCGGGTTTGGCGCTCGGCTGGATGTTCGTGATCGCGGCCGAACTGATGGGGGCGAGCGAGGGGCTCGGCTTTCTGATGATTGACGGGCAGATGACCGGCCGGCCGGCCCTGATCATCGCCAGCCTGATTCTGTTCGCCCTGTCCGGTCAGATCACCGACAAGGCGCTCGGCTGGGCGTCGGCACCGTTCCTGCGCTGGCAGGACAATCTGGAAACCCTGGAAGAGGGGCAGCGCGATGCTTGAGGTTCAGGGCGTCGAGCGGCAGTTCGCGGGGCGTGGCGGCGCGCCTGTCACGGCGCTGACCGGCATCGACCTTGGGATTGCGGAGCATGAGATCGTAGCGCTGATCGGCGCCAGCGGGTGCGGGAAATCTACGCTGCTGCGGATTCTGTCAGGGCTCGACAAGCCGACCGGCGGTGCCGTCTCCCTTGATGGGAGGTCGATCACCGGGCCGACGCCGGAGATCGGCATGATCTTCCAGGATCCGCGTCTGATGCCGTGGCTGACCGTCCGGGAGAATATTCGGGTCGCCGTTCTGGATCTCGACAGGACCGAGCAGGAAAGCCGGATCACCCAGGTGCTGGAACGGGTCGGGCTGGCACATGCGGGCGAAGTGTGGCCGCGCGAGCTGTCCGGTGGCATGGCACAGCGGGTGGCAATTGCCCGGGCCCTGGTGCGGCGTCCGACCATTCTCCTGATGGACGAGCCGTTCAGCGCGCTCGACGCGTTAACCACCGCGAGCTTGCAGGACCACATGCTGGAGAT
>CALAHL010000728.1 GCA_937891725.1 uncultured Rhodospirillaceae bacterium
CTCACCCAAGATTTCATTCCCTCCGCGGAGCACCGTTTGGCGGTGGGAGGCGCGCGGGAGAGGCGGTTCGTCGCCGGATTGTCGATGGGCGGGTTCGGAGCCTTGCATCTGGCGGTGCATCGACCCGACCTGTTCCGCGCGGCGGCAGCCCTCAGCCCGGCTATCTTCGAGGACGCTCGGCACGCGTCGGATTTTCCTGATTTTCAAATGAGATTCTTCGCAGGCGCCTTCGGCGATCCGTTCGATGTCGGCCAATTCAACAGGCAGAACGTCTTCAGGCGCCTACCCGGTTTGGCCTTGCGCCTGGAGGACCGACCCACCGATTTCTATATCATGACCGGCGATCATGACAGCTTCGGCCTGTGGCGCGGCGCCTTGGCATTCTTCCGCGCAGCCCGAGACTCCGGCCTGCCGGCCGAATTGCGGGTGCGCGACGGGGATCACGAGTGGCGCTTATGGCGCGACGAACTCGATGACGTCCTGCGCTGGATTGCTGCTCTGCAGATCAAAGACTGAAGATCAGTGTAGGGCGGCCAGGGTCAGATCCAGATCCAGTTCTTCGCCGTCACTCAACGACCAGTCGTCGCCGATCGCCTCGACCAGATCGTCCAGGTCGCCGGTTAAAATACCGGCCGTCGAAAATCCGACCCGTTCGCCCTCGGCTTCTTCGCTCAGCATCCGTAAGTGTCGCATTGTCGCCTCCTCGGTTGGCGTTGCATCCGAGAAGGACAAAGCAACTCGCGTGCCAGTTACGAAAACTGTAGCGGCACTACCGAAACTAATCCCTCAGTTGCCAGCTGCCGTTCGCATCCAAGCAGGCGATTCCGTAGACCTCGCTCGGCTGGCCACCTACGAGTGCGGTGGTGGTGTATTCGCGGCAGAGTTCGCGGCTATTGGTCCGGTACAGCTGCTGGATGGTCGGCGCCGGCAGGATGTAAACCGGTTGCGGCACATATCGCGGTTGAACAACTTGGCGCTCAATCACGACGATATTTGGCCCAAACTTGTGGCCATGGCCGTGGCCATGGCCACCTCGCCAATAGCGGTTGCCATGGTGCCCTCGCCGATCATGGTCGCGGCCGTTCTGATGCCAGCCATACACGCTGACGCCCCGGCCGTTGCGAGGGGAATCTGCGGCTGCCGGCAGGCTTACAAACAAGACAGCGGCCGCAACCAACGCCGCCCCAAGTGCGACTCCGACTGACCGAAGACCGGAGCCGGCCTCCATTGTCGCCATACGGATCGTCTCCATCGCGCAGACTCCTCAAATCTCTCGGCCAGGAGCGTCCGACGGACGTCCAAGCTGGTCTCCCCCTACGTAACGAACGATAGGGGTCGAAAGTTCCGTCGGAATCGACATCGTCTCCTCAATCTGATCCGATCGCGTTCAAAAGGACCGGAGGAACCCCATGCTCAAACCCACAGCGGACATCGAGACCGACTTCGCAATCATCGGCGCCGGTTCCGCCGGGTGCGTGCTGGCGAACCGGCTGAGCGCAGGCGGCGCCAAGGTGCTGCTGCTGGAGGCTGGGCCGCCGGACCGGAATCCGATGATTCACATCCCTGCCGGGGTGAAGAGCCTGCTGTATGACGGTCGGGTGAACTGGAACTACGCGAGTGAACCGGAAGCCGGAACCGCCGGTCGCGCCATCCATTGGCCGCGCGGCCGCGTGCTCGGCGGCAGTCACTCGATCAACGGGATGCTCTATGTGCGCGGCAATCCCGCCGATTACGACGGCTGGGCGCAGACCGGCTGTCGCGGTTGGAGCTATCAGGATGTGCTGCCGCTGTTCAAGCAGTCGGAGCGCTACGAGCGGGGCGGCGACGACATCCGGGGCGGTGACGGTCCGATGCCGGTCGAACATTACCGAACCATTTTGCCACTGACCCACGCCTTTGTTTCCGCAGCACAGCAGGCCGGGTTCGCTCTGACCCCGGACTACAACGGGGCGACCCAGGACGGCGTCGGCTACTCCCAGATGACCCGTCGCGGCCGCTGGCGGGCCTCCACCGCCCGGACTTTCCTGGCGGAGGCGCGCGCGCGACCCAACCTTCGGGTCGAAACCGGCGCGATGGTGACCCGACTGACGGTTGAGGGCGGACGCTGCACCGGGCTGATATTCAGGCAAGGCGGACAGGACGTTCGAGTGGCAGTGTCCCGTGAGACCGTGCTGTCCGGCGGGGCCGTCAACTCACCGCAGGTTCTGCAATTGTCCGGAATCGGCCCGGCAGATCATCTGCAGAATCTGGGGATCGAGGTTGTCCGAAATCTGTCTGGTGTCGGCGCAAATCTGTCCGACCATTATGTGACCCGCGTCGCCCATCGCGTCCGAGATGCCGTCTCGATCAACGAGCTGTCGCGCGGGTGGCGGCTGATGCGGGAAGTCGCGCGGTTTCTCGCTCGCGGCGACGGCGCGCTCACCTTCGGGGTGACGAGTGCGATGGTGTTCTGCCGCAGCCGGGAGGGGCTCGCCAGCCCGGATCTGCAATTGCTGTTCACGCCCGCAAGCTATGACCCGGACAAGCCCTTGGTGCTGGAACGCCAGCCGGGCATGGCGACCGTGATTTGCCCGACGCGTCCGTCCAGTCGCGGCACGGTGATGGCGGAAAGCCCGGACCCGATGGTGCGGGCCAAGATCCGACCGAATTATCTCTCCGACAGAGACGATCTGCGGGTCATGCGGGCCGGTATCGCCCATGCCCGGCGCATTTTCGCAGCGCCCGCCCTGGCCAAGTACAGCGCGTCCGAACTGTTTCCGGGTCCGGAGACGACAGACGATTCCAGCTTGGCACAGTTCGCGCGGGAGCGGGGAACCACGCTCTATCACCCGGTCGGCACCTGCAAGATGGGGATCGATGAGACCGCCGTGGTGGACCCGGAACTTCGGGTCCGGGGAATCGAAGGTCTGCGCGTGGCAGATGCCTCGATCATGCCGTTTCTGACCACCGGCAACACCAACGCGCCCACCATCATGATCGCCGAGAAGGCCGCAAAAATGATGCTGGCCTAGCCGGTCTCGGATCAGTAACTGGAGTTCGCCTCCGCACGAAGCGTCGGCAGACCGATCCCGGTCGCGTCGAAACCGCCATCAACGGCAAGGGTCTGACCGGTGATATAGGCGGCACCTTCGCCACACAGGAACACGACCGCCTCGGCGATTTCAGTCTCAAGGCCATAGCGTCCCATCGGAATGGCGTCGTGGTAATCGGCCCGGATTTCCGGCGTGTGAACCTGCTTCGCCATTTCTGTTTCGACGGGTCCCGGCGCGACGAGATTGACCCTGATACCGATCTGGGCGAGCTCCGCCGCCTGTTGCTTGGTCAAATGCATCAGGGCGGCTTTCGAGGTTCCATAGGCGACCCGAAGGGTGCTGGCCCGCAATCCGGAGATCGACCCGATATTCACGACCGCACCGCCACCGGTTCGTGCCATGACTGGAGCGGCGGCCTGGACCATCAGAAACGGCCCCGAAAGATTGACGTCGAGCACCCGAGACCATTCTTCGTAGGTGGTTTCCAGAAGCGGCTTGAACACGGCGATACCCGCATTGTTGACCACCGCGTCGAGGCGCCCGAACCGGCCTTCGGCCACGCTGACCGCTTCGCCAACCTGCTTGGGGTCCGAGACGTCGCACACGACGGAGAGAATGCGCTCGTTCCAGTTCCCCTCGGCGGCGATCGCGTCGCGACCGGCTGCCAGCGTACCCGGGTCAATATCCAATATGCAGACGCGCCAATCCGCCCTCAGGAACCGCAAGGCGATCGCCCGTCCGATCCCCCGTGCCGCCCCTGTCACAATCGCTACGCGCTCCGTCATACCTGCCTCCGAGACCCGACTTCCGTTCCCAAAGCCATATCAGGCGGGCCTGAAATCTCAAGGGGGGCAGTCAAGCACGGGGGTGCCCCGCAGGACGCCCCCGACCTCGAATCGGCTTTCTGACTCAAGCCTCAATCCGCAGCAGCCAGAGCCGCCACTTCCTCACGCACCGTTCGAGCCGCCGTGTCGGCCTGCTCGACGGCCTCGCGGATCGCCCCGATGCTGTGGTCGATTTCGCTGACCGCGGTCGTCGCATGTTGCATGTTCTGAGCGATCTCACGGGTGACCGCCGCTTGTTCCTCAACCGCGCTGGCAACACCCGTCACACTCGATTCCACGGCAGATACCGCCTCGGATATCGTCGACAGCGCCACAACAACCGTCTTGGAAACGGTCTGCATTCCGTCGATCTCGGAGGAAATCCGCCCCGTAGCGCCCGCCACCTGATTGGCCAGACTCTTCACCTCGTTTGCCACGACCGCGAAGCCCTTGCCGGCCTCGCCGGCCCGCGCAGACTCGATCGTCGCATTCAGGGCGAGCAGGTTGATCTGGGACGCGATGTCCTGGATCAGACCGACAATGCTGCCCATGTCGAGTGCCGTTTGAGAGAGCTTTTTAACCGCATCGTCAGCCGAGGACACCTGGGTGATTGCCGTCGAAACCTGTTTGGTGGAGATCGCCATGCTGCGGGCGATTTCCTGCACCGAGCTGTCGAGTTCTTCCGCCCCAGCCGCAACCTGTTGCACGGTCTCTGCGGCTGAGCTGGAGGCTTCTGCCGCAGCCGCCGACTGACGGGTCGCGCTTTCCACCGCACTGCCGATTTGATCCAGCTTCTCGTTCACGATCGTGGTCGCTTGCGAACTCCGGACCCGCGCCATGGCCTGCCGGGTGACGTCGGCGGCGTATTTCACGACCTTGAAGGGCTTCCCGTTCATATCGAAGATCGGATTGTAGGACGCCTGGATGTAGATTTCCTTGCCGCCCTTCGCGATCCGCTTGTACTCGGCCTGCTGATACTCGCCCCGCCTCAGGCTGTCCCAAAACTGCTGATACTCGGGAGCGTTGGCATCTGCGGGATCGACAAACATGCGGTGAGGCTGGCCCTTGATCTCGTCAAGCCGATAGCCGACTGCGTTCAGGAAGTTCTCGTTGGCATCCAGAATGGTGCCGTCGAGCTGGAACTCAATGATCGCCTGTGAACGCCCGA
>CALAHL010000729.1 GCA_937891725.1 uncultured Rhodospirillaceae bacterium
GCCCCCAAACCCGCCTCAAATCAGACGCCGATTTCCGCTTGCCAAACGTCCTTGGCATAGCCCCGGATCGTCCGATCCGAAGAAAACCAGCCCATCGGCGCGGCATTCAAAACTGCGGTTCGCGTCCAGGATTTCTTGTCCTGCCACGCGGCATCTACCTTGCGCTGTGCCTGATAATAGGCCTCGAAATCCGCACAGACTAGGAACCAGTCATGGCCTCGCAGATTGTCGACCAACGACCGGTAGCGCTCCGGATCTTCCGGCGAAAACACGCCCCGCTCGATCTGATCCACCACTTCCGCCAGGCGTGGTGACGCCGCAATCGCGTCAGACGGGTTGTAACCGTGCTCACGCCGGGCCGCGACCTCATCGGCGGTCAGCCCGAAGATGAAGATGTTGTCGTCACCTACCCGCTCATGAATTTCGACATTGGCACCGTCCATCGTGCCGATGGTCAGAGCGCCGTTCATTGCGAACTTCATGTTGCCGGTTCCAGAGGCTTCCATTCCCGCGGTTGAGATCTGCTCGCTCAAATCGGCAGCTGGGATTAGAACTTCAGCCATTGAGACGTTGTAATTCGGCGGATACACCACCGCCAAACGGTCCCGAGTCTCAGGGTCGGCGTTCACCGTCTTTCCGATATCGTTGATCAGTTTGATGATCAACTTTGCCATTGCGTAGCCCGGCGCCGCCTTACCGCCGAAGATCCGAACGCGCGGGGCGAACGGAGCACCTGGATTGCGTTTCATCTCATTCCAAGCGGCCGCAGCCTCCAGAATGTTCATCAGCTGCCGTTTGTACTCATGGATCCGCTTTATCTGAATGTCGAACATCGCATTCGGGTCGACGGAGATATCCAACTTGGCCTTCAGATATTTGGTCAGACGCTTTTTATTTTCGATCTTGGCGGCGGCGAACCGGGCCCGGAAACCGGTGTCCTCGGCCAGTGGTACAATCTCCATCAGCCGGTCCATATCGACTGCCCAGCCATGTCCCACCGCTTCGGTGAACAACGCGCTCAGGGCCGGGTTGCAGCCCAGAATCCAACGGCGTGGCGTCACACCATTGGTTTGATTGACGATCCGATCTGGATGCAAATCGTGCAGATCTTTGAACACCGTCCGCTTCATCAGATTGGTGTGCAGGGCCGAGACCCCGTTCACGCGTCGGGCCGCGATGAAAGCAAGGTCGCCCATTCGAACATTGCCGTTGTCGATGATCTTCACACTGTCGGGACGCGCGCGCCCGGCAGCCGTGATCGCCTTATGATGCGCTTCATCGATCTGCTCGATCAGCTGAAAATGCCGCGGCAGCACGCTGCGCATGAGATCGACCGACCATTTCTCAAGCGCCTCCGGCATGAGCGTGTGGTTGGTGTAGTGTAGACAGTCGCGGGCAAGCGGAAACGCTTCCTCAAACGGTATCCGGTAGTCGTCCACCAGAATTCGCACCAGCTCCGGGCCTGCGATCGCGGGGTGGGTATCGTTCAGCTGAACCGCCACCTTCTCCGGGAGTTTTCGAATATCGTCATGGTGGGTGACGAAGCGCCGAACCAGATCGTTCAGGGAGGCCGCTGTGAAGAAAAACTCCTGCTTCAGCCGCAATTCCTTGCCCTGGGGCGTGCTGTCGTCGGGGTAAAGCACGCGGCTGATGGTTTCCGCCAACACAGCCGGTGCCGCCGCCGCTAAGTAGTCGCCCCGGCTGAAAGGCTCCAGATCGTAAACTTTGGTCGGCTTTGCCGCCCAGAGACGGAGCGTGTTGACCCACCGGCCGCGCCAACCGGGAACCGGCGTGTCATAAGCCGCCGCTAAAACAGTCTCACCGGGATTCCAGATGGACCGGCCATCCGCCCCGACTTTGACATCGCCACCAAAGCCAATCGGATAGTGGCTTTCGGTACGTTCGAACTCCCAGGGGTGGCTCTGGGTCAGCCAGTCTTCCGGCCGCTCGGTCTGCCAACCGTCCTCGAAACCCTGCTTGAACAACCCGTGCTCATAGCGGATGCCGTAGCCATAAGCAGCAACGCCGACGGTCGACATGCTGTCCAGGAAACACGCCGCCAGCCGACCCAAACCCCCATTGCCAAGGGCCGCGTCCGGCTCGTCGTCCACCACCTCGTCATAATTGATGCCGAAGCGATACATCGCCGCCCGCGCCTGCTCCTCCAAACCCAAGTTCATAACGGCGTCCTCGAGCAGACGGCCGATCAGGAACTCCATGGAGAGGTAGTAGACCCGCTTGCGGTCCTCGGTGTAGATCCGCCGCGTGGTATCGAACCAAGGGTCGACGACCAGATCCCGGATCGCATGCGACAGAGCCATCCGCCAATCCGAGAGCGACGCGGCGGCAGCGGTCTTTCCGATCGAGAAACGCAAATGATTTAGAATGGACGCTTGAAGATCATCGGAGGCACTGGCGACGAGGCCTCGTTCACTGGACAGGTTCAAGGCGTATTTCCTCTCGATACTGGTTTCCAACGGGGTACCACCAGATGCCAACGGCCTCAACCTTCATGAGGTCGCAGGTGTGTTCTGCGTATGCACGCGCATCGTCCAGCTCACATTATCGGTGACGCCCGCGAACAATCCGGTTAAGTCCATCAAGCGCCTTGAGGTCCTGAAGCTCGACGACCGGTATCGGCGATTTCAGGCGCCAGTTCGGGTACTGCAGAACGGTGCCGGGAAAATTCGCTTGCTCGACCCGGCCGCAGGCATCGTCTAGCTGGACCGCAATCAACTCCGAACCTGCCTCCCCGAGCATCTCGTGGAGCCCGTTGATGAGGCCGTCGTCGAGATCACCCGGCGGCTCCTCATGACTGTCGCCCCCTGCGAGCATGTGAGACAGCCGCCACCGATCCCGATAGCGATCGGAGTGCGACCTGTTCTTGGAGTCCTCATCGAACTGGCCGAACTCCTGTTGACGATTGATCTCCCAGCCCTGCCAAAACCCCCGCAATGTGGCGGTATCATGAGTGCCGAAACTGGCCATCGTGGCGGAGCGGAAGTCTTTCGGGTGCCG
>CALAHL010000730.1 GCA_937891725.1 uncultured Rhodospirillaceae bacterium
GTGGCGAGAAGTGACGCATGGGTGTCCCGGTTGCCAGACAGGTGGTCCTACCGCTCTCCGGTCTGTTTTCGGAAGGCGGCCACATCGGCGGTGAAGGCCTGCCGCAGGGAATAGGAGTCTGCCACCCCGGCCAGGATCAGATACCCTTCCTTGGCAAGGTCCAGCACCGAGGCCCCGGGACGAGGGATGGTGCCCAACGGCTTGCCGGCACTTCGGACCGCATCCTCGCATTGCCGGATGCGGGCCTCGACCTCGGGGTGTCCGAGATCGCCCATATGCCCGAGCGAACCCGCCAGGTCATTGGCGCCGATGAAGACGCAGTCCACGCCCTCGACGGCCGCGATCTCGGCGGCACGGTCGACCGCATCGGTATGCTCGATCTGAACCGTGATGAACACCTCGTCATTGGCCCGTTTGGCATGATCGGGGGCGGCCCCGTAGCCGGATGCGCGCACGGTCGGCGAGGAATAGCCGCGCCGTCCGGCCGGCGGGTAGAGAGCGGCCTTCACCACCGCCTTGGCCTCCTCGGGAGTGTCGAGCATCGGGATCATCAGGGCTTCGGCCCCCGCGTCCATCACCCGCTTGATGTAGTCGCCGTCGCTGCCCGGGCACCGCACCATCAGGGTAGCGTCGCCGGCCTGTGCCGCCCGCATCATGTGCACCAGCGTATCGAGCGACGCATGGCCGTGCTCGTTGTCGAGGATCAGGAAGTCATAGCCCGCCAGGCTCGCGATTTCCGCGATCGAGGGTTCCGCCATCTGGATCCAGACGCCGAGGGCCGGTTTGCCGGCTGCGATGCGGCGCTTCAGAGTGTTTTCGCGAAACATAGACGATCCTCCAGATGGTTTTCTTATTGATATCGGGCGATCCCAGCATGCGGCCTCCGGATCGGCAAGACACAGCCGGATTCAAATGGTTTGCGTGGGGTGTTTTCGCCGGAGTCTCGGGGTAAGCTCCGCCAAAAATCGAGACCCAGATGTCTGGGAGGGGGATGAGAATGACAGCCGACGCTCGCTATGCCGCACAGGATCTGATCGCCGTGACCGAAGCGCTGTTCGGCGCTGCCGGAATGGACCCGGAGAAGGCCGGCGTGATCGCCCCGGTGCTGGTCGAGGCGGATCTGATGGGTCACACCACCCACGGCCTGCAGCTCGCCCCGCCCTATCTGACGGCGCTGACGGATGGTCTGATGAAGGGGACCGGGCAGCCGAAGGTGATCAGCGACCGGGGCCCTGTCGCCTCCTGGGACGGCAGGCGGATCTCGGGGGTCTGGCTGACCGCGACCGCAATCGATCTGGCGGTCGATCGGGCGAAGACCTACGGCACCTGCTCCATCGCCATCCGGCGCTCCCACCACATCGCCTGTCTGGCGGCGTTCCTGCAGCGCGCGACCGATCACGGGATGATGATCACGCTCGCCAGCTCCGACCCGGCAAGCGGCAGCGTGGCACCGTTCAACAGCATCACGCCGCTCTACACGCCCGACCCGATTGCGGTCGGAATCCCCACCGATGGCGATCCGATCCTGATCGACATCTCGGCCTCGATCACCACCAACGGGCTGACCGGCCGCCTGCAGCAGGAGGGTGGCAAGCTGCCCGGCAAATGGGTGCAGGACAATGCCGGCACCGCGACCGACGATCCGGGCGTGCTGTACACCGATCCCCCGGGCTCGATCCTGCCGGTCGGCGGTCAGGATCACGGGCACAAGGGCTATGGGTTGGCGCTGATCGTGGAGGCGCTGACCCAGGGCCTGTCCGGCTGGGGCCGGGCCGATCCGAACGAGGGCTGGGGGGCGACGGTCTACATCCAGGTCCAGGACCCGACCGCGTTCGCCGGCGCCGACGCATTCAAACGGCAGACCGGCTGGCTGGCCGATGCCTGCCGCAGTTCCACGCCGCGTCCGGGGGTCGACAAGGTCCGGCTGCCCGGCGACGGGGCCCTGGCCCGCAAGCGGTCGGCCTTGGCGGATGGGGTCGCCCTCTATCCGGGGGTGATCGCAGGGCTGTCCGGCTGGTGCGAGAAGCTGTCCGTCGCCCCGCCGAAGGCGCTTTAACGCCGGGCGGTTTTCACCGGATCTGGTGTCGGCGCCACGCGGGCCAGGAAACCGGCCACCGCATCGCGGGTTTCCTGCTCGCGCATCACGTGGTGGCTGCTGCCGTCGAGCACGAGCGAGGTGCCATCTGCGAACCGCTCCATGTGCTCGCCGCAATGGCCCTGGACATACCAGGGCTGAAACCAGCGGTCACGGGCCGAGACCACCGACATCACCGGCAGGTCGTCCGGCCCGTCCAGGCCCCACAGGGGCGGCCAGGGGATCTGGCAGGTCCAGCCCAGAACCACCTTTGCGGCAATCCCGTCCGCGTCGTAGTTGGCGGTGGTCAGCCCGCCCTCGCTCTGACCCATCAGCACGATCCGGTCCGGGTCGACCCAGGGAAACCGTTTGGCCTGTGCGACCGCGTATTCGGCCTCCGCCAGCCGGAACCCGACAACGCCCACATGATAGCCCGCCGATTTGGTCCGCCAGTCGCAGCTTTTCGGTTTGTAGACTCGGGAGAAACTGTCCGGCGCGATCACCGCGTACCCCTGGTCACTCAGGAAATCGAGGCTCATCCGATAGCCGCCGTGCAGCCCGCTGCAGCCGTGCAGAAAGACCACGGTCGGAATCTTCCGGTCGAGCCCTGCCGAAAGCAGCGCCTGCTCGTTCGCCCGCATCGAACCGCGGACATCGTCCAGGTCCGTGTCATAGCGCGACAGGGGAACAGCGACCGTCGCGCCCGCCCAGGTGCGCTCCAGCTCGTCCGGTTTGTCGGCGGAGCGGGAGAGGTAGCAGCCCGACAGGGCGAGCGAGAGCAGGGCGATCAGGATGCGGCGCATGATCGAAACATTGGTCGGCGACCCCGATCCGTCAAATCAGGCGACATCTCGTCACGCCGGGTCAACGATCTCCAGCCACGGCCAGCGGGCGCGATAGGTCTCGGCCTTGGCGCGGAACAGGCTGGGGTTCGGGGTGTTCGGGTTGAGCGCCAGCCGGCCTGCAAACATGTCCTCGAGACCGTAGGGCGCGCAGACCGCGCCGGACGGCGACAGCCCGACGCAGGTGCAGGCGACCAGGAACCGGCCGATGCCGTCCTCCGGACAGGTGACGGGCGGATAGGGCGCGCCGAATTTCTCCTCGAACCACAGCGGCACGCGGGCCTGGTTGCGGATCTCGATTTCGGCGTCCAGGTCCGCGAACAGCATGGCGGCCCGTCGGATCACCGCGTCCTCGGCCTCCCAGCTCGTGTCGTCATCCCAGTAGAAGACATCGTAGTCCTTGATGCCCCATTCGGGTGGTTTGCCGTCGTGGGCGTTCCACACCGCCTGATAGAGGCACCCGGCGGTCAGCCACGGCTCGGTCGCGCCCAGAAGCGGCAGGCGCTTCAGGATCGTGGCGTTGAGCGGGTTGGCCAGCGCCAGGGTTTTGAAGCGTTCGATCAGGTTCGTCATCGCACCGGTCCCGGCTTGGCG
>CALAHL010000731.1 GCA_937891725.1 uncultured Rhodospirillaceae bacterium
GCTGGTAGTCGACGTCTTCGCCGATCTTCACCATCCGAATTCGGCCTGCTCCCATGGGCGGTTTGACCGACATGGTCCGCACCAGGTCCGGATTGCTCTCAAGTTCGGCCTCCGTGATCGAGGAGATCGAGATCGGATGATCCGCCGTGACCAAGGCCTTCAGCCTCGCCGCCAAGGCCTCCTTCTCCGGCACCTTCTCGGGATCCAGCGCGAAGTCGAGCCGGCCCTTTCCCGCACCGATCTGCCCACCTGTGACGCCGCCATCGACAGCCGAACACAACAGATGCAGCGCCGTGTGCACCCGCATGTGCAGATAGCGCTTGTCCCAATCGAGTGTGGCGGTGACCGTATCCCCAACGGAGAGTCCGCCCGCCGCACCCTCCGGAACGTGGACGATCCGGCCATTGGATTTGACCGTCTCCGCTATTGTCACGCTGGTCCCATCCGCGGCCATGAGGGTGCCGGAGTCGCCCGGCTGTCCCCCACCGGTCGCGTAGAAGCAGGTCCGGTCCAGCACAATCCCGTCTTCGGCGACCTCGACCACCTTGGCCTCGCAGCTTTTCAGGTAGGCATCGTCACGAAACAGATCTTCGGTCATTGAAAGGTCTCCGGCGTCGGTTTGGTCTTCCGGTCGGCCCGCTCATCCCTCGGCGAGCACCGCCCGGTACATGTCGGCGTCCACATTACCACCTGAGAGGATGACGCCAACCTTGCGCCCGGCCCATTTCTGCTTGGCTTTCAGCAGGGCAGCGAGAGACGCAGCGCCAGCGCCTTCGATCACGTTGTGAGTGTCGGTGAACAGATGCCGCATGGCGGCCTTGATCTCATCGTCCGAGACCCGGATCACACCGGACGCACCGGCTTTGATCTGCGCGAAGGCGCCCGGGACAGGGACCCGGCAGGCGACACCGTCCGCCATGGTCAGCGCCTCGTTGGTCGAGACCGGCTGGCCCGCCTCATAGGACAACGCGTAGGCGGGTGCACCTTCGGCGACCACACCATAGATCTCAGCCGTCGAACCGACCGCATCACGGGCCGCCATCACACCGCAGATCCCGGAGCCGAGACCGATCGGAACGAACACCGCCTCCAGATCCGGGGCCGCCCGGAACAGTTCCAACCCATAGGTCCCGACCCCGGCGACCAGCAGCGGGTGGAAGCTGTTCACCATGTGGAGGTGTTCCTCCGCAGCACGGGCCTGGGCGTATTCGAAGGCAGCCTGGAAGTCGTGACCGTGAACCACCAGTTCGGCCCCCAGCGCAATCATCGCCGCATTCTTCTCGACCGAATTGCCTTCGGGCACCACCACGATCGACTTCAGACCTGCGCGGGTCGCCGAGAACGCGATCGACTGGCCGTGATTGCCTCGGGTCGCGGTGATCACACCGCTGGGTGGATTGGTGCCGCGTTTCAGGTCGTCCATGTAGACCAGACCCCCGCGGATCTTGAAAGCTCCAACCGGCGTGTGGTTCTCGTGCTTGGCCCATACCTCGCACCCGGCCCGCGCCGACAAAAGCGGCCAATTGTATTGCGGGGTCGGCGGCATGACGGCGTGCACAACCTCCGCGGCGCGCTCCAAAAGGCCGAGATCGATCTTCATGTCGCCTGCGGTGGTCATGTGGTTCTCCGGCTCTTGGGTCAAAATTGTTATGACGACATTATGCTGATTGTCCCCATTTTTATCTTGCTTATTGTATCTGCCGGTGTCTCTCAATGAAATCATTGTCACCGTGACGCAAAACACGACGCGATCCGGTATCTGGAGATCAAAGATGACCGAAGCGGCTCTGGACCTAATCGAAGACTGGACCCCGAACCTGGCGGGCCGGATCGGCCCCCGCTACCGCGCGATCGCGGAGGCGATGGAGCAGGACATCCGCACGGGCGCCCTCCCGATCGGCAGCCGCCTGCCCACGCATCGGGATCTCGCCTGGCGCCTGAACGTCACGGTCGGAACCATCACCCGTGCCTACAAGGAAGCGACCACGCGCGGCCTGATCGACGGTGAGATCGGACGGGGCACCTTCGTGCGCGATCGGCGGGTCCGACAATGGGGGGCTGTCGCGGATCGGGGAGCGGCCACGACAATCGACTTCGGACCGAACTTCACACCCCTTTCCGCGGAAACCGAGGATCTGTTCCGCGAAACGCTTGCCGAGGTCGCACTCGACCGAACGCTCGGTCCGATGTCGGGCTATGAGCCCAGCGGCGGTCGGATCGAGCATCGGGCGCGGCTGGCGGACTGGATCCGCACGACCGGTGCACCGGCCTCAGCGGAAACGACGTTGATCACGGCTGGGGTCCAGCACGGGCTGGCGATCGTGATGACCGCCCTGTTCGAACCCGGCGACGCCATCGTGTGCGCACGCCTGACCCATCCGGGGGCGAAAAGCCTGGCAATCCGGCGGGGCCTGCGGCTGATCCCAGTCGCGAGCGACGAGGACGGCATGCTGCCCAACGCACTGGAGGCGGCCTGCCGATTGAACCGCCCCAAAGGTGTCTTCCTGATTCCGACCCTCGACAACCCGACATCCGTTGTCATGTCGGAGCATCGGCGTGCGCAGATCGCCGAGGTGGCCGCCCGTCAGGACCTGATCGTCGTCGAGGACGACGTCTATCGCGGGTTCGCGCCGGAAGCCTTTGCCCCGATTGCCTCTTTGATTCCCGAACGCACGGCCTATCTGCACAGCTCCTCAAAGCATTTGGCACCGGGCCTTCGGGTCGGCGCCATGGCGGCCCCAGAGGCCTGGCGCCCGCGTCTGCAACCCTGTCTGCGCGACATGATGTGGATGGCCCCGCCGTCCATGGTCGAGGTGCTGATCCGATGGCTCGACAACGGCACGGCGGCACGCATGGAGGTCGAGAAGCGGGCGGAGATGGCTCGTCGTCAGGTCTTGGCCAGCAAGACGCTGGCCCCCTTGCGGATCACGGCGCACCCGACCGGTCTGCAGGCCTGGCTCGAACTTCCGGAAGTCTGGTGGGGCAGGAACGCCGCAGGCGCCCTGCTGGAAGCCGGCGTGTCGGTGACGGCGGGCGAAGTTTTCGAAACCACATCCGGGGCCGGACGCGGCCACATCCGTATGGCCCTCGGCTGCCCGGACAGCATGGACATATTGTCCCGCGGCCTGACCCTGATCCAAAGCGTGCTCGGCGACAGCCCCGACCGGTTGGGCGATTTCATGTGAGAGCTAAAGGGCCTCAGGCGTCCTGCGACACCGTGTGGCTGTGATTGAGCGGGCCGTGACCTCTGCCGAACCCAGGGGCGGTGCGGATGGCTGTGGTGACGTAGGTACGCGCCCGTCTGACCGCGTCGGACAGGCCCAGTCCCTGGGCGATCCCGCAAGCTATGGCGGATGCCAGGGTGCAGCCGGTACCGTGGGTGTGGCGGGTGTGCAGGCGCGGGCTTTCAAAGGTTTCGATCCCATGCTCGGTCGCCAACAGATCGGTCAGGACGTCGCCCGACATATGGCCGCCTTTCAGCAGCACCGCCTGGGCCCCCAGGGACAACAGCATCTCGGCCGCGTGACGCATTCCGTCGATATCTCGAATGCTCATGCCGGTCAGCAGTTCGGCTTCGGGGATGTTCGGGGTCAGCACCGTGGCCCGCAGAATCATCCGGGCCTTCAGAACCCCAATGGCCGAGTTTTCCAGCAGGGCATGTCCGCCTTTTGCGACCATCACCGGGTCGACCACCACAGGCGTATCCGGCGCCATCGCCTCCAGCACGTCGCAGACCGCATCGATCACGGCGACCGAGTGCAGCATGCCGGTCTTCACGCAATCGGCCCCGATATCGCCCAGCACCAGTTCAAGCTGTTGGCGGATGAAGTCCGGCGGGACGTCATGGATTCCAAAGACCCCTTCGGTGTTCTGCGCGGTCAGGGCGGTGATCGCCGTCATTCCGTATCCGCCGAGGGCTGTGACCGCCTTCAAATCCGCCTGGATTCCGGCGCCGCCGCCGGAATCGGACCCCGCCGCGATCAGAATCCGTCCTTTTTGGGCACGCGGCATCATGGTCAGGTTGCTCTCATCCCGTCCTGGGCCGTCCGAAAGTCGCTTCACTCGGCTGCCTCCACTCCGGCAGCTTCCACAACGCCGACCAGCCGATCGACAATCGCGTTCACCCGATCGGGATCCTCACCCTCCGCCATTACCCGGATCAGTGGTTCGGTCCCGCTCTTCCGGATCAGCAGGCGCCCGGAGCCAGAGAGTTCCGCCTCCGCCTGTGAGATCGCCACCTTAACCCGATCGGACTCGAGCGGGCTCGGCCCGGTATAGCGGACGTTCTTGAGCACTTGGGGCAGCGGCTCGAACACATGTGCCACGTCGGACATCGGGGCGTCGGCCTGCACCGCCACCGCCAGTACCTGCAGGGCCGCGATCAGACCGTCACCGGTCGTGCAGTAATCCGAGAGGATCATATGGCCCGACTGCTCTCCGACCACGTTGAAACCACCCAAGC
>CALAHL010000732.1 GCA_937891725.1 uncultured Rhodospirillaceae bacterium
GAACTGGGGTATTTCCAGCACGCGTTTCAGGTCTACGATCGCGCGGGCGAGAGTTGCGCACGCACCGGATGTTCGGGGAGCGTGCAGCGGATCGTCCAGACCGGACGGTCGACCTTCTATTGTCCCAAATGTCAGCGGTAGGGTGGACGCGGGCCGATGAAATTGCGCCATCTTCATACGATTGCTGCAGCTCTGTGGAAACCGATGCGGGCGGTCTCTGCCGCCGTGGCGATTGTTTGTTTGCTGTCCGCCACCGGCGGGCACGCTGCGGAACGGTTTGTCGATGGGATCGAGGATCTGCCGTTGATGCCCGGAATGGAGAACGTTCCGGACGCGAGTCTTGCCTTCGACACCGATACCGGGCGGATCGTCGTCGCCTTTGCCGAGGAAGCACAGGCTGGCGCGATGGATTTTTCAGCGGTTGTGGGCTTCTATGCGTCAACCATGCCGCAACTCGGCTGGACTGCGGCGGCGCTGTCCGAAAAAATGGTGCGCTGGACGCGGGAGGGAGAGGAGTTGATTCTGGAGGCGGTTGCGGTCAGGCCCGAACTCGTGGTCCGGTTTTCGCTGTCGCCCGGATGACTGGAGAGCTTTCAGACACTGCCGTCCGTCGCCGCCGTCAAAGCGCGACAGGTTGCGAAATGGCGGTTCGTTCCGACATGTTCGGGATCAAACTAAGGAGCTATTGATGGCTTATGAGACAATCCAGGTCGAACGTACGGGCGCGGTCGGTGTCGTGACACTCAACCGCCCGAAGGCGCTGAACGCGCTATCTTCGGTCCTGATGAACGAATTGGCCGCAGCCCTGAAGGACCTCGACCACGAGGAAGCTATCGGCTGTATCGTGATCACCGGCAGCGAGAAGGCCTTCGCGGCCGGCGCCGATATCAAGGAAATGCAGTCCAAAGATTATATGGACGTGTATCTTGAGGACTTCATCACCCGGGATTGGGAGCATCTTACCCGGGTCCGCAAGCCGGTGATCGCGGCGGTCGCGGGCTATGCGCTGGGAGGTGGCTGCGAGCTGGCGATGATGTGCGATTTCATCATTGCGGCGGATACCGCGAAGTTCGGCCAGCCGGAGATCACCATCGGCACGATTCCGGGCTCGGGCGGCACGCAGCGGCTGACGCGCTTTGTGGGCAAGTCGAAGGCCATGGACATGTGCCTCACCGGACGGATGATTGATGCGGCCGAGGCCGAGCGCTCGGGTCTGGTCAGCCGGGTGGTACCCGCCGCCGAGTTGATGGACGAAACCATGAAGGTGGCGGAGCGGATCGGCGATATGTCTCTGCCGATCACCATCATGGCCAAGGAGGCGGTCAACCGCGCCTATGAGACCACCTTGGCGGAAGGCATTCGGTTCGAGCGGCGTCTGTTCCATTCGACCTTCGCCACCGAGGACCAGAAAGAAGGTATGGCTGCCTTCGTCGAGAAGCGTCAGCCGGATTTCAAGAACCGCTGACCGGGCGCGGGATCGACGGGTTTCAAATCAGTGAAACCCGTCGTTGACGACACAAGCGCGCGCCTGTATAAACCGCGCTCTTCGAAATTGCGGACGTGCTCCGACG
>CALAHL010000733.1 GCA_937891725.1 uncultured Rhodospirillaceae bacterium
CCCCGTGATGATTGAGGTGGACGTGGGCGAGCATCGCGGCGGTGTCCTGGACCCGTTGGCAGGTGGTCAGGAGCGTCTGCTGGCTGTCGCTCGCGGCCTTGGGCCCGAGGGGGCGGAGGTGCGCGGAGTCCTGGCGCATGCTGGACATACCTATGGCTGCTCGGAGCGGGAGGCGATCGCCGACATTGCCGAAGCCGAGCGGTCGATTGCCGTCGGTGCGGCGACGGTTCTCCGGCAGGCCGGGTTCGGGTGCCCGGAGGTCAGTGTGGGGTCGACCCCAGGCGCCCTCTTTGCCCGGAACCTTGAGGGCGTAACCGAGATGCGGCCCGGTGTGTACATGTTCATGGATCTGTTTCAGTCGGGCGTCGGCTGCTGCGCCCTGAGCGATATTGCGCTCAGCGTCCTGTCGACCGTGATGAACCATCGTCCAGAGAGCGGCACCGCGCATATCGATGCCGGTGGCTTGGCGTTGTCGAAAGACAGGTCGACCGGTAGCCAGATGCTGGATCTTGGCTTCGGATTGGTCACGGATGTGAACGGTGCACCATTTCCAAATCTGATCGTTCAGGCGGTTCATCAGGAACACGGTCGATTGGGACCAATCGACAATTCGGGAACCGTGCCGATTGAGGTTTTGCCGGTGGGCGAGCGGGTCCGGGTGTTGCCGAACCATGCCTGCATGACCGCGGCCGCTTATGAGCGATATGCGGTCGTGGATGGGACCGAAATGGGGGACCAGCAACCCGTCGTGACCTTCTGGGACCGTGTCAATGGCTGGTAGATCGCCCTTGGATCAGAGACGGTGATCGACCCGAAAGGATCAATCCGGGCATTTGATCACTCGGGGCGTGACGCCAGCTGTTTGAGTTGCTGTTCGGTCAGCTTGGCACCGTCGATATCGGCGTCACGAAAGTGAGCGCGGGTCGTGCGCGCACCTTCAAAATCGGCGCCCTTGAGGTTTGCGCCTTCCAGCTTCGTGCCAGTCAGATCGACGTTTTTCAGGATGGCACCAGCCAAATTCGCAGGCCACATCCGTCCTGTCGGCTGTCCACGGTGATCCTTGATTTCGACCGGCATCATGCTGGCGCCGGCAATCCGCGCGTCGGTCATATCGGCACCCTGTAGGTTGATGCCGTCCAACTCCGCGTCCCGCAGGTCCGCGCCCTGCAGGTTTGCTCCCGAAAGATCCGACATCACCAAGTTGGTCCGCCGCATGACCGCCCCCGCGAGGATTGCTTGACGGAGATCGGCACCCGCCAGGCTGACATCCGAGACGTCGATGTTCGAAAGATCCGCGCGGGCCAACTGGGCCCTCGCACCACCGCGTCCCTGTTCCCGAATCCAGATGGCGTGTTCAGCCAGGATATCCCGCATGGAGCGCGACAAACGCCGGCCTTGTCCGGACAGATTTGCGCCAGCCAGATCCGCAGTGGAGAGGTCGACGTTTTCAAGAATTGCGCCGTGCAGGTCGGTGTTCTGCAATTGGGTCCGCTGGATCAACGCGCCGGAGAGATTGGCACCGGATAGATTGGCTCCGATGATCCGAGCGTCGGAGAGATTGGCACCGGAAAGATCGGCACCAGTGAGATTCGCGCCGTCGAGGTTAACACCGGACAGGTTGGCGCCGCACAGCAGAGTCTTCTCCAAAGTCGCACCGACCATGCTGGAATGGGACAGATCGGTGCCAGAGAGATTTGCGCCATCGATTTCGGCCTCGTCCAGATCGGACTGTCCCATAT
>CALAHL010000734.1 GCA_937891725.1 uncultured Rhodospirillaceae bacterium
GATGCCTGCACGGGCCGCACGGATCAGGGAATCCCGAACCTGGGGGGTCTCGGCAGACATGATTGCGATCCCGTCGACACCCTGATCCTGAAGCTCGGCCACTGCGCGCGCGACCGCATGCGGGTCCAGCGCGGCCGGGGTCAGTATCCTGATCGAAACCCGATCGGCCATCGCTGTTGGCACCGCGTCCCGAATGGCATCGTGAACGCCAACGAGAAAGGAATTGGTCGCTTCCGGCAGCACGAAGGCAAAAGTGTAGTCCCGCTGACGCGCCAGATTCGCGGCGGCCAGGTCTCTGGCATACCCAATCTCCCGAACGGCATCCTGGACTTTTGAAACGGTCGCAGGCCGGACGCCCTGCCGCTCGTTCAGCACACGGTCAACCGTTGCCAAGCTCACACCAGCGACCCGTGCGACGTCATGTACGGTTGGTCTTGTCATACGCTAAAGTCTGTTTGCCAAAATGAGGTACGTCAATCAGAACGATGAATGGGCAACGAAACTTTGTCAGATTTGAACAGGGGGTTTGTTGTCGATGTTCATGAGACAGAAATCGGACGCCTCGAATGGCTCAGCGGAGTAGACGCTAAGGGCTATCCGTCGTCGGACGAGAAGATCCGGATCGTGCTATCCGGCTGTGTGGCGTGGACAGCACCGTTGCGCTGTGCCGACGCGGAAGGATTGCCGGGGAGCTATATTGTGGAACATCTGGCCAAACGTCGGAACTCAAAGAGCAATGCAAGACTTCCAATTTAGCCGGGGCATGGGCTATGCCACCGCGTGGGGCCAGGGTTTGCGTTTGTTGAGGTAGAAGACAACTCCAAACACAACCATGGCCGCCAGATTTACATAAAGATGGGCCGGCCACATCAGGGCAAAGCCGACACCGGCAACCAGAACCCGTTCGATGATGTTCATCTGGTTTTCCCAATGGCCTTCCAGCGCCGCGCAGATCGCCCAAAAGCCGAAGACAGCAAAACCGAAAACTTCCAACATCTCAGGCCAGTTGCCGCTCATCAGAGGGGTATAGGCGATGAGGAAGGGAACGAAATACAGCCCCTTTGCGATCTTCCACGAGTAGAAGCCGGTCAACATCGGGGGCGACTTGGCGATGGCGGCGGCGGTGAAGGAGGCAAGGCACACCGGCGGCGTCACATTGCTGTCCTGAGACAGCCAGAAAACGATCATATGTGCGGACAGCAGGGCGGTTGCCAGAACCGGTGCCGAAAAGGCCGTGTCATAGAGGAGCGACAGGCTTTCGAAAGGCATGCCCTTGATGAGGGCATGGGCCTGTTCAAACGGGATTGGACCGGCCAGTGCGGCAATCGCCTCCGGTGCTGTCAGCATGAAGATGGCTTTTGCCGAGTCCGGCAGGGTTCCCGCAACCAACTGGTCAATCAACTGGTCCTGCAGGATCAACTGATTGAGCGCCGGTGCGGACAAGGTTCCGAGCACGATGTAGGCAGCGGTCACGGGCAGGCCCATGCCCAGAACAAGCGAGGCCAAGGCCACCAGTATAATGGCAACCGCCAGTGATCCGCCGGCCCAGGAGGTGATCATCAGCGAGAAGGTGTTGCCGATCCCGGTGGTCGCGATCACGTTCACGACCAGGCCGACCGAACACAGCAGGATGGCGGTCATG
>CALAHL010000735.1 GCA_937891725.1 uncultured Rhodospirillaceae bacterium
CACATATAGGGGATCATGTACCCCGGCTCATCGTAGACACTGCCTTTGATCTCCGCGAGGTCGAGCCCCTGGAACGTGCCGAAGTCTTCATAGGTGCGTTGTGACTGTGTGACGTGAAACGCGTAGGCCGCATACCCCTTCGCCGCGTCCTTCCCAATCTCGGGGCCGTAAGCTTTCACGGCCCAGTCTGCCAAAGGATCCAGCAGCCACGCGCTGATCTCGGGGTCGGCTTCGGTACCAGCGGCGGCCCCGGCGTGGAACATCCGCGCGTGGGTCTTCAGCGCCTCAAGAAAAAACGACGTGCCTGTCATGCCGACCGCTCCACTGTGACGACGCTCTGATAGAGCTGGCGGACGCGCCGTGTCAGAGGGCTGATCAGGGGCAACCCGTCCCACGGCGTGTCAAACACGTGCATTCTGCCGAATGGGACTATCCGGTCGCATCCTCGGCCAGCCGCCGCGGCCGCAATGGCCGCCTCTCTGCCTTTGTCGGTGCATGCCAAACCCAGCGTTTGGACGTCTCTGCCAATGTCGCCGAGGTTGTCCTCTATCGCGTCGACGGCAATCACGGTGATCACACGTCCGCCTCTGGTCACAGGTGAGCGGATATTCATGCCGTACAGAATGGTCCAATCGGGTGTGGCTGGAAAGAGCGCTCGACGGCCCTCGCCAGCGAACAGCCATTCGGCACGATCCGCCATGATCGATGCCGTCAGGGACGGCGCCAGGCTCGCTCGGGGGTGCAGCTCCGCTTCTCTGGAGAACGCGCGCTGCAAATGCTCGAGGAAGGCTTCAATGCCTGTCTCACCAACCTCGGCGACCGAACCATGGTCCCGTTCGACGTAGATCGTTTGTGGGGAGGAACAGGCCTGCTGCTCGAACGGCCACACATCTCGAGCGATTTTCTCCGCAACCGCCTGAGCCGCTTTCGGAGATGACGTCCATGCGTCCCGCGTGACGGCACCGATCGAATAGCGCGGTCCGAAAACACTGATCCGCGCGTGGGGCGGAAAAGGCAGGGAACGGACCGCCATCACGGCGTCGTGCCCACCCCAGATCATGGCGCCGTCGCACTGTGCCGCCAGCGCGCCGTGCAACTCCGACGCATCCCGATCGATGCTCAAGGCGACCACTCGGCGCGCGATTGTGCCTGTGCCGGTTCCCGATGCTAAGGCGTTGAGGCCACGGTCGACCTGTTCGACCAACCCTGACGGGACACGCAAGACGCAGGCGTTCCCGCCCAGTAACGCACAGGCAAGTGTCAGGAAGGGCTGAATCTCCACATTTCCGGCCGGCCAGCATCCGACGACGCCGACCGGGAAAACCCCTGTGCGCCCACGGCCTTCGGATTCCTCTGTCCAGGGCGTGGGCGTTGGTTCACCGAACTCCCGTCGAACCATCGCCCGTAATCCGCCCGCGCGCAGCCAAAGCCGGAGAAAGGGAAACCCCGTCATCGATGACAGCATCGGATCGTCGGCCATGGCGTCACCCCATGCGACCAGTTCTTGGATGACCAACTCCGGATCGAAGGTGCCGACCTCCAGAGATGTGACCGCCGCGGCGATCTCCGCACGCCGCGTAGGGCGCACAACATGGGAAGGCGCGGGATCACTCATGCCGGGGCCTTTTCCAGTCGGCGGGCGAGCACATCTCCGCAACCTCGGATTTCCGACTTCGGCGCACGTCCGGTAATGCGGAATGCCGGACCAAGTCGACCGCAGGGGCAGGTGTCCTGATAGACCAGCTCCGCAAGATCTTCCGTCAGCAGCAGCCAGCCCGGGAAGCTGGTCGGCAGAAGGCTGCAGACTTCGAGCAGACCCGTCTCCCCGGGCCGGACTGATTTCAGGGTGACCGGGTCGCGAATGACGACGCCACCGAAGGAGGGGGGGTGTTTCAGGCCCTCGGGACAGTCGGGATAGATGATACCGAGGTTCTCGATCATTCCGTAAAAATCGATAACCCTGTCCGGCGCGCACCCGACCGTGTCGGCAATGACGGACTTGAACAGGCCCGGTTCGACCGCCTGATCCGTTAGTTTCTTCCATCCCCCCGAATGGAGGACTGTCGCTTTGGGAAGAGTGAGCCGAACTCCCTTCTCGCGGAGCCGTTGCGCGAAACGGTCCCAAAGGATCCAGGTGAATCCGTAGATCAGGACATCCTCCGAACCATGAGCCGCCTGGAACTCTTCCAGCGCCGCGTAGTTCGGCTCAAGCATCTCATCCGTCAGGGCATAGGTCGCGTCAGTCGTGAAGACCTGCAGGCTGCGGATGGCGGCACCACGTGCACTGATGTCGTCTCCTGAGACGTTGGACCCAGGACTATCGACAATGAGATAGGGACGCCGGGTCTTGCCCAGGACCGATTGGAAGATGGCGCTCGCACCACGGCTCATCAAACGGGTCGTTTCGGCATCAAGCGCGATGCTCGACGGAACCTGCCCGGTCGTGGCGCTGGATTGGGCGATCCGGACAAGGGCGCTGTCGTCCACAAGCGCGATCGGCGGCGTGCGTTTGAAGATGGACACCGGAAGATAGGGGAGATCCTCCAGCCGGTCCGCCTGTTCGAACGGTACCGGCCAGTGCCGGATATAGTTTTCGTATCCCGGGTGCCGGGAGATGCCCTGCCGGATCCGGTCTTTGAGAAACGTCAGTTGCCGGTCGGTGAACGGGGCATAGGGGTCGCCCGACAACA
>CALAHL010000736.1 GCA_937891725.1 uncultured Rhodospirillaceae bacterium
CAGGTTGATCCGGCCCATCATGAGTCCGCGGACGGTGGCGATGAACCGTTGCTGCACGCGCCCTTGGCGCCCACGGTAATTGCGCGGGACCGTGCCGCGGGTGCGCGTTTGCTGGAGCGTCTTGGAGTGACAGTGATCGTCATGGATGATGGCTTGCAAAACGCGAGCCTCAGTCCGTCGGCAAGCCTGCTCGTCATCGATGGGGCGACCGGGTTTGGAAATGGTCGTGTCCTGCCGGCCGGCCCCCTGCGGGAGCCGATCGCGGATGCGATGTCGCGGGTCTCGGCGGCGGTCCTGCTGGGGCGGGATCGGACAGGTGTCGGTTCGGAAATTCCTACCGATATGCCGTTGTTTTCGGCGCTGATCGAGCCGCTTCCGGATGCCGACCTGTTCCGGGGCAAACGGGTGCTTGCCTTCGCGGGGATCGGGCGTCCTGAAAAACTTCGAGAGACGCTCGCCGATTTGGGCGCCGAGGTGGTCGATCTCATCTCGTTTCCGGACCATCACCCCTATGGCGCGGACGAGATCATGACGCTGATCGAACTTGCTCAAAGGAGCGACGCCGCTTTGGTGACCACGACCAAAGACCATGTCCGTCTGCCGGAGGAGGCCCGCGCGGTGGTCAAGCCGCTTCGGGTCAGGCTCGTCTGGCAATTGCCGGACGAGGTTCTGCGGTGGTTGCGTCATGTCTTGGAATCATCTGCGATGCCCCCACATTGAGGTAACTGAGTATGAGGGTGGGAATTAACGCATATGGAGACTCAAATGAGCCGCACCGTTTTCAAGCCAGTTCTTGCGATTCTCGCCACGCTGTTTCTGATTGGCGGCCTGACCGCCTGCGGGAACACGGTCGAAGGAGCGAAGAAAGATCTCAAGAAAGCCGATCAGAATATTCAGAAAACCATCGAATAGCGCCAGCGCGCCCTGTTGGCTCGATCAGCGAGTCTCGATCCTCTGTTTGTTTCGGCTTTTATCAATCAATGAGGGATAATTCACATCGATTTCGGAACCGCAGACGGACTTCGAAATCGATGGTTGCCCTGATTGAGGCGCGCGGATTGGCTCGCGGATCGATCGGTGGGTCAAGGGAGAGAAACCGGTGAACGTACCTTCAAAGATCACGGTGGAGCACGAGGGAAGGCTGATATCTGCCGATTCGGCCATTGAAGGGTCGGTACTGGTGGTTCGGACTGAAGACGGTCGCAGCTGTTACGAATCCTTGAGAGCTGTTCCTCCGGAATTACAACTCAGGAATATGCTGTCTCGCATACTTTTAGCAGATTTATCTGATTCGAATTACAACCCTGATGTGGTGTGAGCAATCTTTCGAACCAACTATCAATAGTCGCTAATTTTCTAAAACATTGAAATGCCGTGACCTTTGGGGGTAAAACTCAAAGGGATGAGGGTGCATGGGGTGTGATCTCTGCTAACGATCTGAAGAGGCATCGGGCGGGGGGCCATGTGAGTTTCCATCATCCAATTTGCTCAGACGACCCTGAAGACTCAAAGCCGGGGTCCCTTGGCGCAGTTTTATGAATTCGATGGAGCCGAACGTGTCGAGGAATATGGGTGATCCTTCGAGACGCAGTGGATCAGACATCCGTTCGGCGGGTGGGTAGCGACATGATGACGAACGACGATATCTCTGCCCGGTCCGGCCAAGTGGCGCCCTTTCAAGGGCGTTTGGCTGAGCTTATCAAACGGGTTGGCGGGCTCCGAGGCGCGGCCCGAGCGGTCAATGTTCATTTTGACACCGTTGGGCGATGGCGAGACGGTCAGCAAAAGATGCCGTTGCAGGCGGCGGTTATGCTGTGCAAAGCCGCCGATGTCTCTTTGGACTGGCTTGCCAATGGCCATGAGGCTGAAATTCCCGAGCCGCGCGAGCCGTCCCGTCAAGGTGCGAATCTGGTCGATGCCGAGGATGTTCGGGTCGCCGCCGAGTTTGTCGTGCGGG
>CALAHL010000737.1 GCA_937891725.1 uncultured Rhodospirillaceae bacterium
CGACCAAAGCCGACGCATCTGAATCGGCACCTGTGGCCGAGATCCGTTCCTTCTCGGCGCGTTTCGCACCCCAGACGCAGAAGATCACCGGGCCGATTGCTCCGATCGAAAAAACCAGAAAAAGAAAAATCAGGATAATCGGATCGATGATTTCGGTCGTCTGATCCATGTCGGTCTCCATTCTGGTTACCAGGTTCTGAAAGTCTCAGAATCCCATGTCGGATCGGGGTCATTTTGACCGAAATGCGACAGTTTCCGCACTGCAAAAAAGCCTGTGGCGACCGACACTCCGCGAAACGCGAAGCGCAGACCGCCACTCTCCTTGAAGCATATAGTCAGTACGGGGTTCCGCCGACATTCCATGAGCGACACGCGGGGTCGTTTTTTGTCTTTTGCATCGCCGAAAAAAGAGTTAGACGGGCGCCTCGATTGGAAACGGGACGGCCTTCAGGGGCCGGGCTCGGATCTTCACGCAAATCAGAAACTGCGACCCGGTCGCGGGGACGTCTTTGGGGAGCAGTCATGGCGATCAGACTGGCGACGGTGCGTGTCGATGACGTACGGGAACTCACCGGGTTGTCCAGCTATCCACGCTGGTCGGGCGGTGTGACCGTCGACGACGAATTGATCGAACTGCATTTGCTCTGCGATGAGTTGATCGCGCCGAGCGACGATCGCGACCCGAACGCGCCTATTCCGGCCGCGGAACATGCAGGCCGCGTGGCATGGCTGATCCGGAACATCGAGCCGAACGGGTGTACCATCACCGTCAAGGACGGCCGCATTCAGGATGGAAATCATCGGTTTTCCGCTGCCGTTTATCGCGGCGACGACCTGGTGCGCGTCTGTTTTATGGAGTGATTTCGCGCAGCCCTCTAGGTAGAGACCCGAACCCGGCTTAGTCTGAGGTTTGCGAACTGCACGAGAGGTCGGGCGTGACCGAAGAGCCGAAAATCGAATGGGCCGGCAAAGGCCATGAACTGGGCTGCCTTTTGCAGACCGGTGCTCTTGTGGTCGTGAATCTGCTGGTCTGGGGGTTCGTCTATATATGGGCCCTGAAGCAGTCGCATGTGCAGATCCGCGACGTGATTTCCTGGTGGCCGTTTTAGCGTTTACCCGGAGGCGTCGGGATCGCGTGGTGAATGCGGCGCCGCGCCGGATTGAGGGTGTATCCCATTCCGGGACGGTGATCGCTCGGAATTCTGCGACTCCGCGATCAGCCAGGCCTTCAGGGCCAGGGTCTTGGGGTGCTCCGCGCGGTCCTTCGGGATGACCAGATCGTAGAATGCGCCTGCGGGGACGGGTCCCAGATCTGGAAACGGTTCACACAGAAGGCCTGCTGCCAGCAGATCGGCCGCCATTGCCTTGCTCTCCAAGGCGACGCCCAACCCGTCGACCGTGGCGCGCAGCGAATGGGCGGATTGGGAGAACCGCAGGTTTCGTGCGCCTTTGACCTTGCCCATGTTGAGTGTCCGCAGCCATTCCGGCCAACCGGTCAGCCGCTGGTCCGAGTGGATGAGCGTGTGGTGTCTGAGATCCTCCGGCGAGGTCAGTGGAGTATCGTCGGAGATCAAGCCGGGTGCGCACAGGACCGTCAGGCGCTCCTCCACCAAGGGAATGATCTCGCATCCCGGCCAGTCCTCGCGACCATATCGAATGCTTGCATCGACCGGATCGCGCAAGAGATCGACCGGACGCGAGGTGGCCTCTATGCGCAGGTCGATGTCCGGATGGGCGGTCAGGAAGCGCGACAGTCGTGGCAGCAGCCAGATCTCGGCAAAGCTGGGCGGCGCCGTGAGGACTAGGAAGTCTGCGGCCCCGCGCTCCGTCACCTCTCGGCTCGCGTCCCGCAGATCCCGAAACGCACGCGAGACCCGGTCGCGGTAGATCTCGCCGGTATCGGTCAGCAGAAGCCGGCGGTTCGATCGGTGAAACAACCTCACCCCCAACTCGGTCTCCAACCGGGCGATCTGATGGCTGACCGCAGACGGGGTGACACCCAACTCCTCGGCAGCGCGCTTTACGCTCATCCAACGGGCGACCGCGTCGAACGCGCGCAGGGCGGGGAGGGATGGGAGCGTGTCCATATAGCTGAATCATATTCATCTTATTTGATGAAAGCTATCATTTGTCAGGTCTGCTGCCGAGCGCTAGCGTCTGTTCAAGGAAACAATGGATCTCCCTGCTAAGGCGAGACCGACGGGAGGATGAAATGGGTAAAATCTTGAGCGAGGAACAGATTGCCGCCTATCCGGACACCGGCTATGTGGCGCCGGTCCGGGTGATGAGCGCTGCCGATGCGGCCGCCTACCGCAAACGGTTCGAGGCCTATGAGCAGGCCAATGGCGGCTGGTATGAGCTGTCGAAGGGCGCCAAGCTCTATCTGCTTCAGACCTGGGCATCCGAACTGGTGTTGCACGACAGGGTTCTGGACGCGGTCGAGGATGTGCTGGGGCCGGATATTCTGTGCTGGGGCTGTTCGCTGTTCGTGAAGGAGGCCAACAATCCCAGCTTCGTGACCTGGCATCAGGATGCGACCTACTGGGGCCTGGACAAGCCCGATGTGGTGACCGCCTGGATCGCCCTGTCGCCCGCGACAAAGGTCAGTGGCTGCATGAAGATTCTGCCCGGCAGCCAGAAATGGAACCAGGTCGACCACCGTGACACGCTCGCCAAGGAGAACCTTTTGACGCGCGGCCAGGAAATGGCGGTCGAGGTCAACGAGGACGACGCGGTTCTGATGCCGCTGCAGCCGGGAGAGCTGTCGCTGCACCATGTGCTGGCGGCGCACGCCTCCGAACCGAACCGCTCGGACGACCGGCGGATCGGGATCGCCATCCGCTATGTCGCGCCGCATGTACGCCAGATCAACGGCGACAAGGACACGGCTTTGCTGTGCCGGGGTGAGGACCGCTACGGCAATTTTCTTCCCGAACGCGCGCCGCTCGTCGACATGGACGCCGACGCGCTGGCCGAGCACGCGCGGATCATGGCCTTCCGACAGGAGGTTCTCTACAAAGGGGTGGCGGGCAAGCCCGCCCATACCAGCGCCTGATCCGAGACATGCCGATGATCCTGGACGCCCATGTGCACGCCTGGCCGGCGGAGGCCGGACTGCGGGCGGACCGGACCTATACGCCAAAGCGGGCGTTTCCGGTCGAGGATCTGCTTCGGGTGCTGTACAGCCACGACATTGATGGCGCTGTCATCGTGCAGCCCAGCTTTCTCGGCTCCGACAACAGCTATCTGCTGTCGTGTCTGAAGGCGCATCCGGATCGTTTTCGCGGCGTTGCGGTGGTCGGGCCGGAGATCACCGCGGCGGAACTGGACGATTTGCGTGCATGCGGCGTCGCCGGTGTTC
>CALAHL010000738.1 GCA_937891725.1 uncultured Rhodospirillaceae bacterium
CGCCAACAACCTATCCGGCGCAGGAGGCTGTAGCTTCTCAGTGGTGCGCTACGGGAATGTCCTGGGGTCGCGAGGCAGCGTAGTGCCCTATTTCAAAAGGTTGATCAACGAGGGTGCCACCGATCTGCCGGTCACCGATCCACGGATGACCCGGTTTTGGATCACCCTACAGCAAGGCGTGAACTTCGTGCTGTCGTCGCTCGGCGTTATGGGTGGGGGTGAAATCTTCGTTCCCAAGATTCCGAGCATGAAACTGGTTGACCTTGCGACTTGCATGGCGCCGAACCTACCCCACCGGGTGGTTGGGATCCGTCCCGGTGAGAAGCTGCACGAGGTCATGGTTCCAGAAGACGATGCGCGTGCCACCGTGGAATTGTCGGATCGGTTCGTGATCCTGCCGGTCTTCACCGATGGGCCAAGAAAGGAGTGGATTTCCCGTGGCGCCGAACCAGTGGCGCCGGAGTTCCGCTATGCCAGTGACAACAATCACGAATGGCTGACGAACGCCGATCTCACGAAGCTGATTCAAGGCTAGTAGCACGACTTTTCGCCATATACACACGCAAATACACATGCATAGCGCACAGCGCCCACCAGATAGAGTGATCTCACTCTAACCTTTGCCAGCAGCGTCGTCCTTCTTGGCCCAAGCCAAAACCCAGATTGCCGGCCAAATCCATACCAATCCAGCCACCAGATAGTAGATGGACAACACAAGGATGTTGTCCGGCAGATTCGTGCCGATGGTGGCGGCGATTACGGTATAGACGACCAATCCAACCACCAAGATCAGTCCGCCAAGGGGGCTTCTCCAACGCATGGGCTATGACATAGGGCGACATAGCCCCCATGTCACTAAATCTTCGGAAAACCCTGACAATTCGCCGCTTGATCGTCGACATCCGCCGTCCTGGTCGGCTATGGACGAGACCGCACGCTCACCAGCGGTCATCGTGCGGCCGACACATCGATATACCATCCGCCCGGACCGACGGAGTTTTCATGTTTAGATCGCTTTCAACCGTCGGGCCCTTGCTGATCAGCGTCGGGTTGATGCAGACCGCAAATGGTCTCTTCGGCTCCCTGCTCGGTGTTCGATTGGGACAGGCCGAGAACATAAGCCCCGAAATATCGGGCCTCGTTTTGTCCGGCTACTTCATGGGTATGACCGTTGGATGCCTGGTGTGCGGCAGCCTGATCGAGCGGGTTGGCCACGTCCGGACCTTCGCCGTGTTGGTCTCAATCGTCTCGGCAGTCTCAGTAGCGCACGCCTACTTAGTGGAGCCGTTCTACTGGTGGGTGCTTCGGGTCATCTACGGCTTCTGCATGGCCGGCGCCTATATGGTGGTCGAAAGCTGGCTGAACGGATCCGTCGACAACAGGTCACGAGGCTCGCTCCTGTCCATCTACATGATCATTGTGTTCGGAGCGATGGCCGGAAGCCAGTATCTGTTGAACCTGTCATCTGCGAAAACATTCGTGCTCTACGGGCTGACCTCAATAGTCTTCTCACTCTCTCTCGTGCCACTTAGCCTTCAGCGACCTTCGAGCGGTGGGCCGACCGATATAACCTCATCGGCGCTGAGCTTTCGTGAACTCTATCGGATCTCACCGTTTGGGATGGTGGCGTCATTTGGGAGCGGTATCCTGATGGGGGCGGTCCTCGCAGGTGGCTCGATCTACGCAAGCGCCAGGGGCTTCACTGTATCCGAGATCGCCCAGTTTATATCGGTCTCGATCTTCGGCGGACTGCTGTTGCAGTATCCACTAGGTAAGCTGTCGGATCTGATGGACCGACGCACGATTATGACAGCGGCCGTTTTATCTGGAGCCATCAGCGCTCTCGTTCTTGCCGTTCTGCCGATGCCGTTCTGGATTTTCCTGATCATCGCCGGCTTCTTCGGTGGGATTGCGTCTACGCTCTACTCGATCGCGGTTGCCTATACCAACGACTACCTGGACGCAGCTGACCTGGTCCCGGCAAGCGCGGGACTGCTGCTCGCATTTGGCATCGGAGCCGCAGCAGGTCCAATTTCCGCAACCCAGGCAATGGGCATCGTCGGGCCAAGCGGATTCTACCTGTTTCTGGCGCTGGTATCTCTGGGCATCGGTATCTTCGGAATTTGGCGTATGATACGCCGCGCTGCCATCCCAATGGAGGACCAAGGTCCGTTCGTGTTTGTTTCCCGAGCTTCTCCGGTTGGTGCCGAGCTTGACCCGCGCGGCGGGGTCGATACAGAGGACGGCTCCGACTTGGCGGGCACGCCTGGCGACGAGGAGAGCGGCGATCTGCCGGAAAAACCCTCGAACGCCATAAGTTGATGTGACAATTTCTGAGCGGCCACGTCTCTAGAAATTAACAGTCAGCGCTCTCTTCGACTGGTATCCACACGCCGAAAAAATGGCCTTTTGTAACTTTCAAACTGACTACACCGGTCCTAATTAAAAAACAGGCGCACATAGTTTAGAACTTTCGAATTTGGCATCAAGTCAGCGCAAGGTGCGGTCATAAAAGCCCGACGTAATATGCAACCCCTTCCGGATTGAAATATGGAATATTGGCTTCAACCAATTCTGCTTCGACAGCGCTCGCAGTAAAG
>CALAHL010000739.1 GCA_937891725.1 uncultured Rhodospirillaceae bacterium
GCTATGATCCGAGGGGCGGGTTCCTGGATGCGCTGAGCCAGGATCCGGTTCTGTCCGGCGTCAAGCTGATCGCAGAGCCTTGGGACATCGGGCCGGGCGGCTATCGTCTCGGGGGATTTCCGGCACCGTTTGCCGAGTGGAACGACCGGTTCCGCGACGATGTGCGTAAGTTCTGGCGTGGCGATCAGCGGGGCGCCCATGCCTTGGCCGCTCGGCTGTTGGGCTCGGCCGAGGTGTTTGACGAGGCCGGACGTGCGGGCTGGTCATCGATCAATCTGATCACCGCCCATGACGGCTTCACGCTGGCCGACGTGGTGTCCTTCAATGACAAGCACAACGAAGCCAATCTTGAGGACAATCGGGATGGTCATAACGGCAACTACAGCGACAATTGCGGGGCGGAAGGGGCGACCGACGATCCGGAGATTCTGAAACGCCGGGCCCGTCGTCAGCGCAATCTGCTCACCACGTTGTTCGTCTCCCAGGGGACGCCGATGCTGTTGGCGGGTGATGAATTCGGCAACAGTCAAGACGGCAACAACAACGCCTACTGCCAGGATAATGAGATCGGTTGGCTGGATTGGCCGGGGGCGGATCAGGATCTTCTGAGTTTCGCGCGTCGGCTGACCGCGCTGCGGCGCGCCCATCCGGCCCTGCGCCAGCCGCGCTTTCTGCACGGGCGGGTTCGGGCCGATGACGGCGCGCCGGACGTGATCTGGGGCTCGTTCCACGGCGAAACCGCGAACTGGCGGGATCCGAACCTGGAGACCTTCACCTTACGGGTGCGTGGATCAGCCGAGGTTTCCGACCAGTTGTCGATTGACGACGACGTGCTGCTGGCCTTCAACACGAATGGTGCGGCGCGCGACCTTGTTTTACCGCCTCCGCCGGAGGGTCGCATATGGTGGCGCGTGCTGGACACCGCCCAACCGGAGCTTGAGGCGGCGCCGGTGTCTGGTTCGCAGGATACGGTCGAGCCGGATTGCGTCGCGGTGTTTTCTCTGAGTAAGGCCCACGAGAGCGGTGATGGAGAGCCTGCATGAGTTTGGATACGGCGCTCGACCAACTGGCCGAGCGGGTGGGGATCTATTCCGAATACCGTGATCTGTCGGGCACGTTGCATGTGACCCCGGTGGAGACCAAGCGGGCCTTGCTGGACGCGATGGGCTTCGATCCGAACGATGCGGCCGGAGAGTTGCGCCGGATCGAGGGTGAGGAGCACCGTCGGCGGCTGCCGCGCACGCTGGTGACGCGATCGGACGAGCCGGCGCGCATCGATGTCCCGGGCTTGGATGTGGACTGGCGGTTCGCGCCCGACCCGCGTACCAGCCTCGGCCAGATGTCGGGCCGGAGCTCGGATGGTGTAATCGACCTGCCAGAGCTGCCGGTCGGCCTGCATCTGGTGATCATCGGTCTGGAACATACCCTGATCGTAGCGGCACCGCCGACGGCACCCGATCTGGCATCGCGGGGCCTATCGACGCCGCGCTGGGGTGTCACGACCGCGCTTTACGGTCTCACCTCGGACCGGAATTTCGGTCTGGGAACATTCGATGATCTTGCTGTGGCCGCTGAGGGACTTGCCGTACACGGGGCCGACTTTCTGGGGATCAATCCCGTACACGCCCTGGGGGTCGCATCCGATACCATCAGTCCGTACTCGCCGACGCACCGCGGGTTTTTGAATACCGACCACATCGCTCCGGCAGGGGGATGGGACGACCCGGCGGCGCAGGCGCTGCGGGCGACATCCCATGTTCAGTATGACGCCAGCCGCACGTTGACCCTCGGGAGATTGCGGGACGAGTTCGATCAGGTCATGGCGGACCAGGAGCAGGTGACGGCTTTCGCCGCCTACCGTCAGGAGGCCGGCCACGCGCTTGAGGATTTCGCGGTCTTCGAGGTGCTTTCCCAGATCCACGGGGCCGATTGGCGCGGCTGGCCGGACGATCTGCAGCGACCGACATCCCCCACCGTGCGGACATTTGCCGTTGAAAATGCACGTGACGTGTCGTTCCACGCCTTCCTGCAATGGCGCGCCGACACCCAGCTCGGCGGCGCGCAACAGCGCGCTTTGGACGCCGGAATGGCATTGGGGCTTTATGTCGACCTGGCCATCGGGGTGCGGCCGGACGGTGCTGAAGTCTGGGCAGAGCCGAACGCCTTCGCGCGCGGGGTCTCGCTCGGAACCCCACCGGATCAGTTCAATTCGCAAGGCCAGGTCTGGGGACTAGCGCCAATGTCGCCGATCGGGTTGGCGCGAGAGCTGTATCGGCCGTTCGTCGACACCGTGCGCACCGTGTTCCGGCATGCGGGTCTGGCCAGAATCGACCATGTTCTGGGCTTCATGCGGTGCTTCTGGGTGCCGGAAAGCGAGACCTATCGCGGCGCACCGGGGGCGTATGTCCGCTATCCGTGGGAGATCCTGCTGGCGATCACCAAGGTCGAAGCCACCCATGCCGGCTGTCTGGTGATCGGCGAGGATCTCGGTGTCCTGCCCGAGGGGTTGCGGGACAGGCTTTCCGAGGCCCGGCTGTACGG
>CALAHL010000740.1 GCA_937891725.1 uncultured Rhodospirillaceae bacterium
AGTTGTGATCGTAATAGCCGTTCACGGTCGAGCGGGTCAGCAGCGTGACCTCCGGCATCGACCGAAGCTCCCCCACCACCTGCGCCGCCCAGTCCGCGGACGGAAGACCGTCGATCTCCACGTCGTCCTCGGACAGCAGGGAGCCGCCGAACTCGGTGCTTTCATCGGCCAGGATCACCCGCGCACCGGTCCGTGCGGCCGCGAGTGCCGCCGCAAGACCGGCCGGACCACCGCCTGCGACCAGCACGTCGTAATGGGCGTGCATCCGCTCATACCGATCCGGATCCGGACCTTCCGGCGCCTTGCCCAGACCGGCGGCATGCCGGATCACATGCTCATAGCTCATCCAGAACGAGGCCGGCCACATGAAGGTCTTGTAGTAGAACCCCGCCGGAAACAGCTTGTGAAACAGCTGGTTCACCGCCCCCACATCGAACTTGAGACAGGGCCAGCGGTTCTGGCTCTGAGCGACCAAGCCGTCGAATAGCTCGATCTGGGTGGCCCGGGTGTTCGGCTCGGTTCGGTTGCCGCGATTGAGCTGGATCAGCGCGTTCGGCTCTTCCGAGCCGAGGCCGAGCAGACCGCGCGGACGGTGATATTTGAAGCTACGGCCGATCAGATGAACATCGTTCGCAAGCAGGGCCGAGGCGAGCGTGTCACCATCAAACCCCGAAAAACTTTTGCCGTCGAAGGTGAAGCTGACCGGACGCGATCGGTCAACCCGCCCGCCCCCCTTGGCGTGGGTACCGGTGATCCGGTTGCTCTGATGGGAATTCATGCCGGTCACCTCAGCGCTCCGTCTTGTCGGGTTCGGCGGGCGCGTCACCCGGCAGCGGCGGCGGGGCCTCGCCGACCTTGTAGACCCCGAGAATTTCGTGGGAGACGGTGTTCCGGATCACGTTGAACCAGCGGCGACAGCCCGCCGCGTGCATCCAGCGCTCCCGGAACGGACCCTTGGTGTTGGACCGCAGATAGAGATAGCCCATCCAGTCCTCATCGGACATTTCGGACGGGGTTTCCGGGCGGGCCACATGGGCCTCGGCGCCGTAGTGGAACTCCCAGTCGTCGCGCGGGCCGCACCAGGGACAGGGGATCTGTTGCATCTTTCGGTCCTCCCTCAGTGGGCCACGCCGGCCGCACCGTGCTCGTCGACCAGATAGCCGGTGCGGAACCGGTCCAGCGCGAATGGTGCGGCGATGGCATTGGGCTGATCATTGGCGATCAGGTCGGCGAACACGTGACCGGAACCGGGGGTCGCCTTGAATCCGCCGGTGCCCCAGCCACAATTGAAATACAGCCCTGGAACCGGTGTCTTCGACAGGATCGGCGAGGCGTCCGGACAGGTGTCCACAATGCCGCCCCAGCTGCGCAGCATCCGCAGCCGCGAGGTGATCGGATACAACTCCACCGTCGCCGCCATCAGATGCTCGGCGATGTTGAACGAGCCGCGCTGGGCGTAGGAATTGTAGCTGTCCGTCCCGGCCCCCAGCACCAGCTCGCCCTTGTCGGACTGGCTGATATACATGTGGACGGCGTTCGACATGACGACCGTATCGATGCAGGGCTTGATCGGCTCCGACACCATGGCCTGTAGCGGGCGCGCCTGGATCGGCAGCTTGAACCCCGCCATCTCGGCCAGGACCGCCGAATGCCCGGCCGGCACGCAGCCGACCTTGTCGGCGCCGATGAACCCGCGATTGGTCTCGACCCCTTCGATGGCGCCGTCGGCCTTGCGGCGGAAGCCTGTGACCTCGCAGTTCTGGATGATGTCGACGCCCATGTCGTCGGCCCCGCGCGCATACCCCCACGCGACCGCGTCATGCCGGGCGGTCCCAGCGCGGCGCTGCAGAATGCCGCCCATGACCGGATAGCGGATGTTTGGATCGATGTTGATGATCGGCACCATCTTCTTGATTTCGGCGGGCGACAGCATCTCGATATCGACACCGTTCAGCCGCACCGCCTCGTAGCGCCGGCGCATCTCGCGCATCTCATGCACTGAGTGGGACAGGTTGATCACGCCGCGCTGGCTGAACATCACGTTGAAGTTCAGCTCCTGGCTCATGGTCTCCCAGAGCTT
>CALAHL010000741.1 GCA_937891725.1 uncultured Rhodospirillaceae bacterium
CGGTCAAAGATCCAGATGGTCTTTCAAGATCCGTTCGCGTCGCTCAACCCGCGTGCGCGGGTCGGGAAGATCATCGCCCAGGGTCCGATCCTGATGGGCATGAGCCCCGATGAGGCCAAGGACCGGGCGCGTGAGCTCCTTGAGACCGTGGGCCTGGATGCGGGATCCTATGACCGTTTCCCACACGAGTTCTCCGGCGGTCAGCGCCAGCGCATCGGCATTGCCCGTGCCCTCGCGCTCGAACCCGAAGTTCTGGTGGCGGATGAGCCGGTGTCGGCCCTCGATGTGTCCATTCAGGCGCAGATCCTGGAGCTGCTGGACGAAATCCGCGAGCGGATGAACCTGTCGATGATTTTCATCACCCACGATCTCCGCGTGGCCGCCCAGGTCTGCGATCGGATCGCGGTCATGCGATACGGAAGCGTTGTGGAACTCCAACCGACGGCAGCGCTGTTCGATCATCCCGAGCACGAATACACCCGAGCTCTTCTGGAAGCGGTTCCGGGCCGCAGCTGGTTCGCAACACCGTAGGGGAACGGGAAAATGCCGTTCACAGGGTCGCGAGGATCGAATGTGGCGCGGCTTTACGCCACTTTACGCGCGGTGTTGCCGTCCTCCGGGGGAGCCGACGGCACCAGCGCGCGCACCAGGTCCGTCATATCGAGCTGACCGACAACCTTGCCGCCGCGCTCCACCTTGAAGCAGACGGACGTGTCCCCCTTGGCCTTTGCGAGGGCCGATTCCAGCGTGTCGTCGGCGCCGATGGCCTCGACCCTGCCGGATGAGCTTTTCGGGTCCGCCCCGGTACGCATCACCGAGCGGACCCGCAGCACGCGGGCCCGGTTGATGTCGGTGATGAACTCTTCGACATAGGCGTCGGCCGGCTCCAGCAGAATCCGCTGCGGCTCACCCTGCTGAACGATGAAGCCGTCCTTGAGGATCACGAGTTTGTCCGCGAGCTTCAGCGCTTCGTCCAAGTCATGCGTGATGAAAACGACCGTCTTCTGCAGCTCCTCCTGCAGTTCCAGCAGCAGGTTCTGCATATCGGTGCGGATCAGCGGATCAAGCGCCGAAAAGGCCTCGTCCATCAGCATGATCGGCGCGTTCGAGGTCAGAGCCCGAGCGAGCCCGACCCGCTGTTGCATACCGCCCGAGAGCTGGTTCGGATGTTGGTTCTCCTGACCGTCGAGCCCAACCCGGTTCAGCCATTTGCGGGCCTGCTCGGCCCACTCGCTTTTTGAGAACCCGCGCACGGCCAGGGGCATACCTGCGTTCTCCAGCACCGTGCGGTGCGGCAGCAGGCCGAACTTCTGGAACACCATCGACATTTTCTGCTGCCGCAGGGTCCGAAGCTGCGCCTCGGAGTAGTTCAGAATGTTTTCGCCATCGACTTCGATCTCGCCGTCGGTCGGACGGATCAGCAGGTTGAGATGGCGGATCAGTGTCGATTTCCCGGACCCCGAAAGGCCCATGATCACCGTCATCTTGCCGTCCGGGATGTCGATATTGATATCGTTCAGCCCGAGCACGTGGTTGTGCTGGTCCAGCAGGTCGGCCTTCGAGAGACCGTTCCGGACGTGCTCCATCGCGGTCTCCGGATCGTCGCCGAAGATCTTGTAGAGCTGCTTCAGGGAGACACGGGTTTCGGGAGTCTCGTTCTGGTCGGTCATCGCCGGATCTCCTCAGTGCTGGTGGGTGGTGTTGATGCGGGCGAGTGCGGCTTTCGTGACCCGGTCGAGGATCACCGCGAGCAGCACGATCCCGAGGCCGGCGACGAGTCCGACACCGAGTTCCAGATTGCGGATGCCGCGCAGGACCAGCACGCCGAGCCCGGGTGCCGACACCAGCGAGGCGATCACCACCATGGCCAGCGACATCATGATCGTCTGGTTCACCCCGGCCATGATGTTCGGCAGTGCCAGCGGAATCTGCACGCCGAACAGCTTCTGATGCCGGGACATGCCGAACGCGTCCGCCGCTTCGATCACGTCCTTGTCGACCAGACGGATCCCGAGGTCGGTCAGACGGACCACCGGCACGATCGCGTAGAGGATGATCGCGATGCCGAAGAGCTTCGACTCGGTCACGCTGAACAGGAAGATCAGCGGGATGAGATAGACGAAGGGCGGCAGGGTCTGGAGCATGTCCAGCACGGGAATGATCGCGCGACGCAGGCCATTGCTGCGGGACATCAGGATGCCGATCGGGACACCGATGAGCACACACAGAAAGGCGCAGACCAGAATGATCGAGAGCGTCTGAATTGCGTAATCGTATTGATCGATGAAGGCCAGCCCGCCAAAGCTCACCGCCACGAACGCGACGAGGCCGGCGGATCGAGACACGGCCCAGACGATCATCAGGATCGCTGGGATGACGAGCCACCAGGGGGTCGACAGCATGGCGTAGAGTGCGCCGTCGAGCATCCAGCTCAATGGCTGTGTGGCGGGATCGAGGACGACCTTGAGGCTGTCCTTGATGTTCAGGAACCCTTCCTCAAGACCCTTTGTCACGGCGCGCGACTGCGGCATCGCCGGGCACGCGTCATTCAGCGTATCGAGCGAAGGGAAGGGGGTGTTCCATAGAGAGGTTTGCTGCTCCGCGCCGTCTCCGGAACTCTTCGAGACCAGGTCGGACATCGACATCGGCGCGGAACTGGCCGAGGAGTCACACCAGTCCTTAAGCCCCAGGGCCTGGAAGAGGGTATCGTAGGTCGCCACGTCGCATGCCTTTCCCGCCGCGTGCGCGGCGCTTGTGCACTGTCTTCAAACGAAAAAAGGGGCCGCCGAGGACCGGCGACCCCCTCACTATGTGTCTGCGTTAGCTGGAACTCAGAACCGCATCGAGGTTCTTGCGCGCCTCGTCGTTCAGCCAACCCGACCACTCGTCTTTATAGGTCGTCAGGTAGTGAACCGCCGCCTCTTCCGCCGAGGCGTTGTTCTCGTCCATCCAGGCCAGGACCGTGCTCATGGTGCCGGTCTCGAACGTGACATGGCTCATCAACTCGGCAATCTCGGGCTCGCGCTCCTTGAAGCTGGTCGTGACCGACGTCAGAACCGGGGCAGCCGGGAAATCGGAGACGCCGGGGTTTGCCGTGTCCTGATTCTGGTTCGCCGCGTGCACGTCTTCCTTATATGAGCCCAGGTCGACGCGGGTCATGTCGTACTTGCCGAGCGGAACGGTGGGACCCCAGTAGTATCCGAACCAAGGTTCCTTGTTCTCGTAGGCAGCAGCCATGGACGTCGACAGGGTCTCTCCGGATCCGTGGTCGAAGACCTCGATGCCATGATCCTCGATACCGAACGCCGTGATCAGATTGTCGTTCACGATCCGGCAGCCCCACCCGCTCGGGCAGTTGTTGAAGCGACTGTCAACCAAACCAGGGCTCGCCATGATGCCGCGGATGCCCGTCAGCTGCGGATGCTCTTCGGCCAGATAGGTCGGAATCCACCAGCCTTCGACACCGCCGGGCTTGAGGACTTCTGCGACCCGTTCGATCTTGCCCTGTTCCTCCAGGCGCCGGTAGGCGTCGCCGGTGGAGTTCAGCCAAAGCTCGGTGACGATATCCGGCTCGCCGTTTTCCGCGACCGACGTCACAGCGGGAACCGTGTCGGACGGCACAACCGTAACGTTGCAGCCGTAGCCTTCTTCCATGATGAACTTTGAGACGTTGGTGACGACCGACGCAGAGGCCCAGTTCATCTCTGTGATCGAGACGTCGCCACACTCGGCATTGGCTGCCGTGGGCGCAATAAAAGCACTAGCGGCGAGGCCGATTGCCAATTTTCTCATTGTTTTCTCCTGTATTCTATTCCGGCTCCGGTCGCGAACAACCGGTTCGGGCGCGCTGGCGCGCCACCCAATAGCTCAGAGAGCCAAAACCGTTGGAACTGTCGGGCGCCTGTCCCGGCCGCTGTCGGACCGACGGCGCTTGGATGCCACAATTCGGGTTCGTAAGGCGGCATCCGGCGGAGACCCAAACGCACCAAAGGGTGCGCGCATCTCCCCTGCAACTCCCGACCGTTGCTATGCCGAAAGATCTGAGGTCGACCGCTCACGTGTCAACCGGTGCTGCCAAATTTTTGGAGATTATGGGGCACAACAAAGGCATGTTCGCCCGATCGACAGCGTTTGCAGAAGGCAGAAATCTGCGGTTCTCGAGGCTGTTGCGACCGCGGCTGACCGCGAACACATTTGGGCCCCTCGGTGGGATTCCGGCGGTCAGGGGAGGTCAGCACGTGCCTGTACGAGATCCAGCAGGTTTGGCGGTTGCGCGGAATTAAGGGGTGCTTGGACGGAGAGCCGAAGGTACTAATTGAATGCGTTGATCTGAACGCGTTTGTCACAACATGCCCGCCCCAACGCCACTCCTTTGAAGATCGGATTATCGCGTGCCCGATGACAGTGCCCCGAGCGAGACATTGTTCCAAACCGGCGTTCGGTGCCGGACCGTTGCCCAGGCGGGGCGGGCGTCTCTTCTGATTGATGGACGCGCCTATTTTGAGGCGCTGCGCTCGTCGATGCTGAAGGCCAAGCGCCGGATCATCATTGTCGGCTGGGATATTGACAGTCGAACGGACCTGGCTCCGCAGCTGCACGAGGGCGACGGGATCGCCCCGGACGGCGCGCCGACCCGGTTGCGGCCGCTCCTGGAGCAGATCGCCGAGCGCAACCCGGAGATCCGGATTCAGCTGTTGCTGTGGGATTTCACGCTGCTCTACGCCAACAAGCGCGAGTCGCTGCCGATGGTCAAACTGGAGCTCACCACCTCGCCTCAGATCGAGGCACGGATGGACGACGCCCTGCCGTTCGGCGCCTGTCATCATCAGAAGATCGTGGTGGTCGATGACGCGGTCTCGTTCTGCGGTGGATTGGACGTCACGCTGGCGCGCTGGGACGACACCGACCACGCCCCGGACAATCCGCTGCGCAAGATGCCGAACGGGGATTCCTACACCCCCTTTCACGATACCCAGATGGTGGTCGACGGCGACGCGGCACGGGCGCTCGCTGCGCTGGTCGATGAGCGCTGGGCGATGGTCGGTGAGGCATCCGTTGGCGATCACGGCGGGGATACCGACGGAGATCCCTGGCCCGACGGGGTTGCGCCGGATTTCGAGGATGTGCCCATCGCGCTTTCGCTCACCACGCCGGCCCTCGATGACCGGGACGGCGAGCGGCAGATCGAAGCGCTTTACGTGGCGGCGATCGAGCGTGCGGAGCGGCTGATCTACATCGAGAACCAGTTCCTGACGACGCCGGTCATCGCCGATGCGCTGGCCCAGCGCCTGTCTGAGAACCCCGACCTCGAGGCGGTGATCGTCACGCCGGCGGTTCAGAACACCTGGATTGAGACCAAATCGATGGGCACCGGCCGCACCCTGTTTCGGGCGCAGCTCGCCGAGGCTGGCATCGACGACCGGGTCACCCTGGTCGCCCCGGTCAGTCGCGCGGAAGACGGAACCGAGGCATCGATCATGGTCCACGCCAAACTGATGGTGGTGGACGACCGGTTTCTTACGGTCGGATCCGCAAACCTGAACCGCCGCTCGATGCATTTCGACACCGAGGCGAATCTCTCCATTCAGGGCGAGCGGGAGCAGGACAGACAGGCGATCACGCTGTTTCGGGATCGTCTGATCAGCGAACATCTGGGCATGTCGCGTGACGAAATGACCGAGAAGTGGACGGCCGCGTCTCGGCTTGGTCCGCTGATCCAAGAGCATGCGGAAAGCTACCGAACGACGACCGGTGGCTCCGGGCCGGCATGGGCCCTTCTGCCGATCGAAGAGCCGCAGGCATTCGAGATCGACCCGGCCAGCCAGGTCCTCCTCAAACTTGCCGATCCGCACGAACAGCTGCGGCCCGAGGTACTGGATCTGCTGGGAGACGATCCGGCTCCCGCCCTGCGGCCAAGGGCGCAGAAGTTCGCGCTGCTGGGGGTTCTGGCTGCGATCCTGCTGCTCGCCTCGCTGTGGAACGTGACCACGCTCTCGGAATACACAGATGTCGAGCGCATGGAGGCGGTGTTCAAGCAGATCACCGGGTCGCCCTGGACGCCGGTCCTGGTGGCCCTGATCTATGTCTTTGCCAGCCTCCTCCTGTTTCCGATCACAGTGCTTCTGATTTTGACATCGGTGGTCTTCGACCCGCTGACCGCGGTTGTCTACGCGATCATTGGAACCACGCTTGGGGCGCTCACGACCTATGGCATCGGTGCCTGGGGCGGACGCAAATTGGTCCACCGTCTGATGGGGCACCGACTCACCGCGATCTCCCAACGGGTCGCCCGAAAAGGCATCATCGCTGTGGTGGCGCTTCGGGTCACGCCGATCGCTCCCTTCAGCCTGATCAATATGGTGGCGGGTGCGACCCACATCCGACTGACGGACTTCATCGTCGGAACGGTTCTTGGCCTGCTGCCCAGCGTGATCCTGCTGACCATGGTCGGCGACGGGTTGTGGAGCGCGCTCTCAGATCCGACACCTGCGCGGATCGGCCTGCTTGTCTTGGGGATCATCGGGTGGCTGGGCGCCAGCTTGGTGCTGCAGCGTATCTTCGATCGCCTGATCCCGCGCGATGAGTCGAACGGAAAATCTCAAAGGCAGACCGGAGACGACGACGAAACGGCATGATTTTTACAGTCGCCACCTACAACGTGCACGATTGCGTGGGAACCGACCGCCGAAGCGATCCTGATCGCATCGCCCGCGTGATCGCTGATACCAGGGCCGATATCCTCGCTCTTCAGGAAGTATCCGGGCCGGGCGAGGGACGCCTGTGTCCCGGGCGCCCGAACCATTTCGAAGTCCTCGCCCAAGCCTTCGACGGATACGCGGTGGAAGGGCCCGCGGTGATCGACGGAACCCGTCGATACGGCAACATGCTGCTCTCCCGCTGGCCGATTTCGACGTGGGCGGTGGCCGATCTTGCGCAATCGGAATCCGAGCCGCGGAACGCCATCGATGCAGTCCTCGAAACACCTGTCGGACCGATACAGGTGATTGCCAGCCATTTCGGGCTGAGCCATCGGGAGCGGGTTCGACAGGCCCTGATGATTGGGGATCTGGCGCGGCAGACCGAGGCGAAGCCGACCCTTGTTATGGGCGACTTCAATGACTGGTTTCCGCTCTCGCCGATCGTCCGGCGGATCGGCGCAGCGATCGGCCGGACGCTCTGGCAGGTGCCCCGCCGTCCGACCTTTCCCTCACGATTTCCGGTTCTGGCCCTCGACCGCATCCTGGTCAGCCGTCACGGCCAGGTCGTCCGCACCAGAGTGCCCGGCGACACGCTGGCGCGCGTAGCCTCCGATCACCGGCCGCTGATCGCCGAGATCGAATTCACCCCGGCAGGTTCGTGATCCGGCACCTCGTCATCCCGGGCATCGCCAAACGCCGGCCTACATGTGCTCCAGAAAAATTCGGGTCACGGCGAAGGTCACCAGCTCGAGATACAGAATGATGAACGTCATCATCCCGTATCTTTGGATATCACTGAAGATTTTCGATTTCCGCGACCGTGCCACCGTCGAGAACAGCGACCATTTCGAGGTGACGAAGGCGATCTTGCTTTGCTCGGCAGCCTGCCACCATTGCAGGCTCAGCACGATCAGGATGTTCGACACACTGAAGATCCAAATCAGAATCAGCAGGTAATTGGTGAGTTCAGCATCGGCCCATCCGGTGTATTGCATGAAGGCTGTGATCGCGCCGGTGCCGCCGCTGAAATACAGACACGTGTTCCATTGCAGCAGTTTGGCAAAGCGAATGTTGTCAGACGCATCCTTGAAAATCGTCAGAAATTCGGCGTGGGTGCGGTCGTCCAGATTGCTTGGCTCATCCTCTTCCGGGTTGAGCGGATCGGGTTCCGCATCCGTTTCGGTCCTGGATGCGGAGGGAGTCGGTCGAAGAGTGCGTGCCATGGTCCGTCCTCTGGTCCTGCCCCCATCTTTGGTCCGGCTACGAGACGGCCTTTCCAACTCGGTTGATTTGGGCCGCAAAGGGGCTCTGGGTCAAGCTCTCCAAGCTTATGCGCGGTCGGCGCTGCCCCGGGATCAATGGTGCAGCGAACGCTCCCGACCTATTTGGTCGACACCTCAGATAGAACCGGGAGATAGAACCGGGCTGGCTGGTAAATAATCGACGGTAGAAATGGATGATGGGTTCGTCGTTTTATTCGCGTAGGCCAATTTGAGCGTCGGCGGGTTTTCGCGTGACGGTCCCGTGACAAAGCTCAGAGAGCCCCTATTTACATTGCCGGCTTTGATATCCAGAGTCGCCGTCTCGGCCACTCGGTCGAAAACAGATTCCCAGCCGATCTCAGATTCTCAAAGGAGAGACTGTATGACGTTCTTCAAGATGCTCGCTGTCGCCTCGACCGTCGGACTCATGTCCGTTTCGGCCGCGTCGGCTACCACGTGGGAAATGCCGACCCCGTACCCGGAAGCCGAGTTCCATACCAAGAACGTGCGGCTGTTCGCTGAGGATGTCGCGAAGGCGACCGATGGTTCGCTGACCATCAACATTCACAGCGGCCAATCCCTGTTCAAGCACCCTGAAATCAAGCGTGCGGTTCAGACCGGTCAGGTTCAGATTGCCGAAATGCTGATGGCAAACCTCCTGAACGAAGACGCCATCTTCGGTGCGGACGCCGTGCCGTTCCTGGCCAGCTCCTATCCCGAGGCCGAGAAGCTCTGGAAAGCCCAGCGCGGTATGGTCGAAGAGCGACTGGCAAAGCAGGGCATGCGTCTGCTGTATGCGGTGCCGTGGCCGGGTCAGGGTTTCTACACCAAGGAGCCGATCACCTCTCTGGACGACCTGAAGGGCGTTAAGTTCCGCACCTACAATTCGGCCACCGCGTCGATGGCGGAGCTGATGGGTTCGGTGCCGACCATCGTCGAGGCCGTCGAGATTCCGCAGGCGTTCTCAACCGGCGTGGTTGATGCCATGGTGACCTCCGGCGCGACCGGCCTGCGCACCAAGGCGTGGGACTTCTCGAGCTACTTCTACGACCTGAACGCCTGGATGCCGAAGAACATGATCTTCGTGAACGAGCAGGCATGGCGCAAGCTGTCCGACGCCGAGCGCGAAGCGGTTCAGAAGGCGGCTGAGGCCGCAGAGACCCGCGGCTGGGCGATGAGCAAGGAAGTCTCCGACTCCAGCGCCACCGAACTCGCTGGCAACGGCATGAAGGTCAGTGCCGGCAGCGACGAACTGGTCAGCCAGCTGAAAGAAATCGGTGCCAAGATGGCAGCCGACTGGGAAGCCAGCGCCGGTGCCGATGGCGCCAAGCTGATCGAGCAGTACAAGAACTGAAGACACTGAGATCGGCCGCCCGTATCCCTTCGGGTCCGGGCGGCCGACATCCCGATTAACGACATACCACTAACTTAGGATACCGCCAGATGGACCGTCTGTTCGCCGTATGCGGCGGGCTGGCCGCGATGTTCCTCGCTGGGATCTGCGTGCTGGTGCTCGCTCAGGTGATTGGTCGGCTGATGGGGGTGGCAATCCCCTCGGCCGATGAGTTCGCCGGTTACTGCCTGTCGGCATCGTCCTTTCTGGCATTGGGCTATGCGTACCGGAACAGCAGCCATATCCGGGTCACGCTGCTGATCGATCGGCTTTCCACGCGCCACCGTCGCGCCGTTGAGGCGTGCTGCGTGGCCGGTGGGTGCGCTGTGAGTTTCTATATCACCGCCAATACCGCCGAGATGATCTACTACTCCGTCACCTTCGGTGATCTCACCCAGGGGCTGGTGCCGATTCCGCTGTGGATCCCCCAATCCGGGATGCTGATTGGCGTCAGCGTCCTCGCGCTTGCCTTCGTGGTGGACGCGGTGCGGATGCTGCGGGGACTGGATCCCGTCTACCTGACCAACGCTGCTGCGGGCGAAGTCAACTCGTCCCCCGAAAGGCTTTAAATCATGGATATCGGCCTTCTCGGCACACTTCTCGGCCTGGTTCTGATTCTGCTGCTTGCGGGTGGTTTTTGGGTTGCGTTGTCGCTTTTCGCGGTGGGCATCCTCGGGATCGCGGCATTCTCCTCGGCCCCGGCCGGCTCGATCATGGCGACCACCAGTTGGGGACAGTCGTGGTCGTGGTCGCTCACAGCGCTTCCGCTGTTCATCTGGATGGGCGAGATCCTGTTCCGCACCCGGTTGGCGGAGGATATGTTCCGCGGCCTCGCCCCCTGGATGAACCGGGTGCCCGGCCGGCTGATGCATGTGAACGTCATCGGCTGCGGAATTTTCGCCGCGGTGTCCGGCTCCTCGGCCGCGACCACCGCCACCATCGGCCGGATCACCATCCCGGAGCTGGCCAAGCGCGGCTATGACGAGCGCATGACCCTCGGCACCCTTGCCGGTTCGGCCACGCTCGGCCTGCTGATCCCGCCGTCGATCATCCTGATCGTCTACGGGGTCGCGGCCGACGTGTCGATCAGCCGCCTGTTCATCGCCGGCCTGATCCCCGGGCTCGTGCTGATCTCCCTGTTCATGCTGACGATCATGGCCTGGTCGCTGCTGAACCCCTCGAAGGTGCCGGCGGCGGAAGCCGACCTGTCGTTCCTTCAGAAGGTGAAGGCGTCGGGCAACCTGATCCCGATCGTGCTGCTGATTGTCTGCGTCATCGGCTCGATCTATGTCGGGA
>CALAHL010000742.1 GCA_937891725.1 uncultured Rhodospirillaceae bacterium
CTCCTCATACACCGCACTGCAGGCGTCAAGGATCGGATCAATGTGCGTGTCCCGGTCTGCCCCGGCGAGGAAGTTCTCCACAACTTCGAGCACCTGGGTCGGTGAGTACACCTGGGATCCGTCGAGTGCCCCCTTTAGGTCATGAAGCTTGTTGGGGTCGGTCTCCTCGGCGAGCAACGTCGTGCGGTAGTAGTCCTGGAAGGCGAGGGTCACGCCTTCGCTGTTGTTCTGGAAGTCGAGCACGAAGCAGTCGTGCTTCTTGGGGTGGGCACGGTTGAGGCGCGAGAGCGTCTGCACCGCCTTGACGCCAGAGAGCGGCTTGTCGACATACATCGTGTGCAGCAGCGGCTCGTCGTATCCGGTCTGGAACTTGTCGGCGCAGATGAGGATGCGGTACGGATCCTCCTGGATCTTGTCGGCGATCTCGCCGCTCGAAAAGCCGTTGAGCGAAGCCTCGCTCACCTTGCCGCAGCCGTACTCGTGCTCGCCTGAGAACGCCACGATCGCTTGGTAGGGGCTTTTGCGTTCAAGCAGATAGGCCTTGAAGGCATGGAAATACTGGATCGCACGCTCGATGCCATTGCAGATCAGCATGGCCCGCGCTTGGCCGCCGATCTTGCCCGCGGCGATGACCTGCTCATGGAAGTGGTCAACCATAATCTCGGCTTTGAGCCGGATCGCATGGTCGTGGCTCTCCACATAACGCCGCAGTTTCTTCTTGGCCTTCTTGGTATCGAACTCTGGATCGCTTTCGACCTTGGCAACCAGCTTGTAGTAGCTGTCCACCGGCGTGTAGGCCTTGAGCACATCGAGGATGAAACCTTCATCCACCGCTTGCTTCATCGTGTAGCTGTGGAAGGGCCGATGCTTGATCTTGCCCTCGCTATCTGGGGGAAGGGGCTCGCCGAACATCTCGAGAGTTTTGTTCTTAGGTGTGGCAGTGAAGGCGAAGTAGCTGGCGTTGGTGAGCATCTTGCGCGCGGCCATGCGGCGTTCAAGGGCCTCATTGACCGTATCTTCCGGGTCGGGCCCAGAATCGTCTGAATCGGCGGCAGCGGCCGCATTCGCGGCGGCCCGGCCCCCGAGCGCTTCGCTCATCGCGGCTGATGTCTTGCCGCCCTGGCTTGAGTGCGCCTCGTCAATGAGGATCGCGAAGGACTTGTTGTCTTCACAGGCGATCTCATCAAGGATGAAGGGAAACTTCTGTACGGTCGAAACAATGATCTTGCGGCCCTCCTCGATGAACTTGCGCAGGTCACCTGAGCGTTGAGCGTGGCCAACGGTCGCACCCACCTGCATGAACTGCTTGATCGTTGCTTGGATCTGGCTGTCGAGGATGCGCCGGTCGGTGACGACGATGACCGAGTGGAAGATCTCCTCTCCTTCGGCATCGCCATCGCGCTTGAGGCCGATCAACTGGTGGGCCAGCCAGGCGATCGAGTTCGACTTGCCGCTGCCCGCTGAATGCTGGATGAGATAGCGCTTGCCCGCGCCGTGGGCGGCCACATCGGCGAGCGCCTGGCGCACGAGCTGCAGCTGGTGGAAACGCGGCCACACCTGCTTGCGTTTCTTCTTGCCAGTTCGTGGATCCTTTTCCTCCACGATTTGGGCGTAGTTTTCGAGGATGTCGGTGAGGCCGCGCGGGGTCAGCACCTCGCGCCAGAGGTAGCCGGTCTTGAGGCCGTGGGGATTGGGCGGGTTGCCAGCGCCGTCGTGGTGGCCCTGGTTGAACGGCAGGAACCAAGAGCCCTTGCCCTTGAGTTCGGTGCACATCCGCACCTCGCTGTCGTCTACGGCGAAGTGCACCACGCAGCGGCCGAAGGTAAACAGTGGCTCGCGTGGATCGCGGTCGCGCTTGTACTGCTCCACCGCATCGGAGACGGTTTGCTTGGTGAGGCTGTTTTTGAGCTCGAAGGTGGCCACGGGCAAGCCGTTGATGAACAGGCCCAGGTCGAGGGCGCGGCGCGTCTCGTCGTTGCTGTAGGCGAACTGGCGCGATACCGAAAAGCGGTTTAGGGCGTGCAATTCCTCAGCCTTAGCGTTTCCCGGCGAGGGCGTGCCGTAGAAAAGCTGCAGGTGGTGCGGCCCATGGGAAACACCCTTGCGGAGTACGTCGATGACGCCGCGCTTGCCGATCTCGCCCGAGAGTCGGGCGAGGAACTGCCGACGCGTGGGGCCATCGGTGTCGAGGCCCAGTGCCTCGGCCACCTTGGGCTGGGTGAGCTCGAGAAAGCCGCGCAGCTGCACCAGGTCGACGCAGAAGCCGCGGTCGTAATGCCTGGGGTCGCCGAGCAACCAGCCAGTGCCGCCGGAGACGGGTGCGTCAAAGCCAGTGGGCGTATGGGGCGGCACGAGCAGGTCGGTGCGGCCGGTCATGGCTCGCACGATCAGCCCTTCCAGGCCCTTTTCGCTGATGTCGGTGGTCATGGCGGGCTTCCGATCAAGTGTCCATCAAGTACTGCGCGGTGGTCTAGGTGCCTGGAAACACTGGCGGTGGCTCGGCCATCGTGGCGGCCGGCCAGCCTCCTGATCAAGTACCCATCAAGTACCTGGCTCATGCCCGTCCCTCCTTTGGACCCGATGCCCAAAAGGGCAGATACCGCATCAGCTTGGGGGCCGCGCCAGAGTCCGCCGGGACAGTGGCGCCGGCCTTGAACCCGTCCGACTCGGACTCGCGGGGAGAGGCGCACAGCTCATGGGTGAGACTCACGAGGTAGCCCTGGCTGCGCTGACTACTCATGCGTCGGGCTCCTCTTCGATGGGCAGGTCGTCGGGATCATCGTCCGCCGCGGGTAGATCAGGGAGCAGTTCTTCGTCCGGCAGCCGCACTGCGGCCTCACGCACATCGAGCTTGCCGGTCACCACATCAGCGACGAGGCGTGTGCGGTATTCGCGGAGAAAGTCGATTTCGCGGTTGAGGCTCGATTTTGCTGTGATCAGATCACGCGTCTCCAAATGGATAAAGTCCACAATCGCCTGCTGTTCAGAGGCTGGCAGGGCGACATTTGCCATCTGTTTGAAGCTATCCCAATAGAGTCTGTTACGGTCAGATACAATGCCAGTGGACTGGCGATTGACCTGCTGCTTATAAATATCAGTATGGAAAATAAAATCGTAGAAATCTGGAAAAATGCTGGCCCTGGGCCTGAGGACCACATAGGCAGGGCTGACGAGCCCATCGATTGGTGACACACCAACGGCCCCTTGCCACATCCTCATGGTGTTGTATGCGATGTCTTGCCTGTAGATGCGCTTGTATTTCGTCTGGTCAGCGATGAGCCTCTTTGGTCGACCAAACTGATCGAGTGCTTCTGGAGTGATACCGGAGCGGAGACTTACCTGAAGAACGGGAAGACCTTCTACGCCGGACTCCACACGATGAGCAAACAGGGACATGTTCCGGACGATTTCCCAATGACCCGGGATTGGCCCGAGCCAGGGAATGCCGGAGGGCTTTAGAG
>CALAHL010000743.1 GCA_937891725.1 uncultured Rhodospirillaceae bacterium
CAGCGGTACGTTCTCGAAATCGCGCAGGTCAGGATCCGCCTCGAATCCTTTGCCTTCTTTTACTCGCTCAGCCTCCGCGTCCTTCTTTGTGAAGACACTGCGGAACAGCTTGACTTCGGGCGCGCGCCAGCGCGACTCGCGCTTTTCCAGCAGCTTCTCGATGCTGCCCCAGACTTTGTTCCAGTCGAGTTCCTGTTCGCGCCCAAGCGCCTCGTCAATTGCCTGGATGTCGTCGAGCAAATGCGGCGCTGCGTTCAGGAAGCGAGCCTTACGATCAACCGTCATCTCGTACCGTAGTCGCAGCGGACGTTCGATAGTGACGCGGGTGTAACCAAAGTCAGCATTATCGAAGATCTTGGACTTCGCATTCGGCGCGAACGCCCCGTAAAGGCGGACGATATCGGCAATCTGATCGGGTTCGTCCGGTCGGTCGTCGCCCTCGGGTGCCTTGCCTGCGCCGATCTTGCGACGCTTGTCGCCCTGACTGCGCCCCATCGGAAGCCAGATGTCACGGGCATCGACGAGTTGGATCTTGCCCGCGCGTTCATCTGGTTTGTTGTTGGTCACGATCCAGATGTAGGTGCCGATACCTGTGTTGTAGAACATTTGCTCTGGAAGGGCGACGATTGCTTCGAGCATGTCGCGCTCGATGATCCACTTTCGGATATTGCTCTCGCCGCCGCCTGCACCGCCGTTGAACAGGGGCGAGCCCGAAAAAACGATGGCCGCGCGAGAGCCGTATTTCTGCGCGTTCGGGTCGACGTCTTCGAACTTCGAGATCATGTGCTGCAGGAACAGCAGCGAGCCGTCGTTGACACGCGGAAGGCCCGCACTCCATGGGTTGTCTTTCGGGGCCTTCTCATGCCGTCGGACAATCTCTTTCTGCTGCTTCTTCCAATCCACGCCGAAGGGCGGGTTGGCGATGAAATAATCGAAGCTCTGACCTTCGAACTTGTCATCGATAAAACTGTCGCCGAAGCGCACATTCTCGCCGCCACCGTTGTGGTCGACCTGTTTCATTAGCATGTCAGATGCAGCCGTTGCAAAGGCACGCTTGTTGTAGTCCTGGCCGTAGACGTACAACTTCGCGGCGGTGTTATGACGCCGCATGTAGGATTGGGCCTCGGCCAACATTCCGCCGGTGCCACAAGCCGGGTCGAGCATTTTGACCGCGTATCCAGCTTTCGTCAGGAGGTTGTCATCGCCAATGAAAAGCAGGTCGACCATGAGGTGAATGACTTCACGGGGAGTAAAGTGGTCGCCGGCCGTCTCGTTGGCAAGTTCATTGAAGCGTCGGATCAGATTCTCGAAAACGAGCCCCATCTGGTCGTTCGGCACCTTGTCCGGATGCAGATCGACATCGCAGAATTCCTTCACGACTAGGTAAAGGATGTTCGCATCATGCATCCGTTCGATTTCATTGCTGAACTCGAAATACTCGAAGATGCGGCGAACGTTGGACGAGAACCCGTTGATATAGCTCGTCAGGTGACTGTGGATGTTGTCGGGGTCACCCTTAAGTTTCTGGAAATCCAGTGACGATCGGTTATGAAACCGATGACCGGAGGCACGGTTAAGCGTGCGGTCAAGTGCATCGTCTTCAAGCTTGCCACCCTTGCGGCGTGCATACTCTGCAAGAACCTGCTCTTTCGTGTCGGCCAGTACGCAATCGAAGCGGCGCAGAACAACAAGCGGCAACATCACACGCTCATATTGAGGCGGGCGATAGGGACCGCGCAGAAGGTCGGCGATCTGCCATATCAGGTTGGCTAGGTCGGAGTGGCTTGCCATGTCGTACAGTCTCCCGCCGGCTCGTCCGGTTTGTTGTTCTGGATGATCAGTCTTTCGGCCCCGGGCGTCGATTGGATGACCCCGATGCCGCTTGTTTCTTTGCCTTTGCCGTCAGCCGCTCAAACTCCTCGACAGCCATCACGACGACGACCGATCGGCCGTACTTCTCAATGGCAACCGGTTCCGCCCGTGCCATGTCAATGAGGCGTCCGAAGGCGTTTTTTGCATCACGCGCCGACATGCTTTGCATGGAGTGGCTCCCTCCCGAGTTGGAGCCACTTTAGCCAAGATTTCTCATGATGGATAGACGTTAACGTACTGAGTCTTAGTCCAAAGACAACGATCTTTGCGCGTCCCACTCGGTCGGAAAGTCAGCTTGCTGGGCTGCCTTGAAGAGCTCTGCACCTTGGCGGCCCTCAAGTGCTTTTTCTACAAGGTCAGGTGCCAAGAGTGTCAGGCGGAAGATACGGGCGAGGTACGTCGTCGAGATCTTTTCCCGTTCGGCGAGGTCGGTGATTGTCGCAAACTCACCTGAATCAAGTAGTTGCTTCCACCTGAACGCCCGCGCCAGTGCTTTGACGAAGGTGTCGTCCGGCTTGCGCTGGGCTGTTGCTGCAGTTGGAAGGAACATCTCTTTGCGCCCGCCGCGCTTCACGATGCGGAACGGCACGTACACAGTCAAAGTTTCAGAGACCAACGGCGCGCGGGTCATGCCGCCGCTCCCTCATCGACCATCATCTCACCTGCCAGCTTTGCCAGCCCATCCGTCCGGAGCCTAACGCGGAACCCTTCGGTACCAATGTCGATCCGCTCGACTAGTAGCCCAACGATGCGCGCCTGCTCAGCAGGGAAAAACTCGTCCCATAGCGGATCAAGGCTGGTCAGTGCCTCGCGCGCCTCGGCTTCGGTGGTATCGCCGTCTCCCACCCGCGCCGCTTTCCATGTACCAACCACAATCTCAGGTTGGCGGAACACGGCGCGGATCTGATCGATGACCACGGCCTCGATATCACCTGCGGGAACGCGGCTGACCGGGCATGACCCTGCACCGTGCTTCAGCACGGTCTGGCTGACATAGTAGCGGTAAAGCCGCCCGCCCTTCCGGGTGTGGGTTGGGGAGAATGCCGCGCCATCGGGGCCGTAGAGCAATCCCCGCAGAAGTGCGGGAGTGTCGGCGCGTGTTCGGGCGGCGCGTTTGCGCGGGCTTTCCGTCAGGATCGCGTGAACCTTGTCCCAGACATCGCGGTCGATGATCGCCGCATGCTCGCCGGGATAGCTTGTTCCTTTGTGCACGGCGTCGCCGATGTAGACCCGGTTGTTCAGCATCCGATAGATAAACTTCTTGTCGATCCGGTAGCCACGGCTGGTCGTGACGCCCCGTTCGGCCAACTCCCGCGCCAATAGTGTGCCGGAACCGATCTCGATAAACCGAGCGAAGACCCAGCGAACATGGGCGGCATCGGAAGGGTTTTCGACCAGTTTCCGGTCTTTCACCTCATAGCCCAGCGGCGGACAGCCGCCCATCCACATGCCCTTCATCCGGCTGGCGCGGACCTTGTCGCGGATGCGTTCCGCCGTCACCTCGCGTTCGAACTGGGCGAAGGACAACAGGATGTTTAGAGTGAGCCGTCCCATTGACGTGGTTGTATTAAACGACTGGGTGACGCTGACGAAGGTCACACCGTTCCGGTCGAACACTTCGACC
>CALAHL010000744.1 GCA_937891725.1 uncultured Rhodospirillaceae bacterium
AGCAGCGCGGCATCTACGATGCCTATGCCGGGGCCTTCGCCATCATCCACAACAATCTGGCCGCCGCGATGGAGGCGGCCAACATCACGGGCGACAGCGGCACACTGAACCGCCAAGCCAAATCCGCCGCGCGCTCTGCCTTCGAATCCGCCAAACAGCGCTTCTTCGGCCATCTGCTGACGTCGATGAAAACCCCAACGCTGATTTCCAGCATCGAGGCTGATCTGGCCGCAGGCCATGCGGCCGTCATCCAGATCGTTTCGACCGGCGAGGCGCTGATGGAGCGACGCCTGTCAGAGATCCCGACCGAGGAGTGGAGCGACATCCGCGTCGACATCACCCCGCGGGAATATGTCCTGGACTACCTCGCCCATTCCTTCCCGGTGCAGCTCTACGAGCCCTTCACCGACAGTGAGGGCAATCTCTCCTCCCGGCCCGTAGTGCGCGACGGCCAGCCAGTCGAATGCCGCGAAGCCTCCCGCAGGCGCGATGCGTTGATCGAGAAGCTGGCGTCGCTGCCGCCCGTGCCCGGGGCGCTCGACCAGATCGTCCAGCGCTTCGGCACCGACCTCGTGGCCGAGGTGACGGGCCGGTCGCGGCGCATCGTGAGGAAGGGCGAGGGCGGTGCCGCGCGCCTTGTCGTCGAAAGCCGGGCTGGGTCTGCCAACCTTGCGGAAACCGCCGCCTTCATGGATGACCAGAAGCGCATCCTGATCTTCTCGGATGCGGGCGGCACGGGGCGCAGCTATCACGCCGACCTCGGCGTCAAGAACCAGCGCCTGCGCGTCCACTACCTTCTGGAACCCGGCTGGAAAGCCGATGCAGCGATCCAGGGGCTAGGGCGCACCAACCGCACCAATCAGGCGCAGCCGCCGCTGTTCCGTCCTGTGGCCACCGATGTGAAAGCAGAAAAGCGGTTTCTCTCGACCATCGCGCGCCGCCTCGACACGCTGGGGGCCATCACGCGCGGCCAGCGCCAGACCGGCGGGCAGGGGCTGTTCCGCCCCGAAGACAACCTCGAGTCGCCTTACGCCCGTGATGCCTTGCGCCAACTCTACCGCCGGATCTATCGCGGCGATGTCGCGGGCTGCTCGCTCGGGGCGTTTGAGGATGCGACCGGTCTCAGCCTGACCGATGACAACGGGTTGAAGGATGATCTGCCCCCGATCACGACCTTCCTCAATCGCCTGCTGGCACTGACGATCGACATGCAGGCCGTGCTCTTCTCGGCCTTCGAGGAATTGCTCGACCAACGGATCGAGGGCGCCATCGCGGCCGGTGTCTACGACCTCGGCCTCGAGACGCTGCGCGCCGAGAGCTTCCGCGTCACGGATGCCCGGGTGATCTACACTCATCCTGGCTCCGGCGCAGAAACCCAACTCCTCACCATCGCGGAAAAGCGGCGCAACACGCCGACTTCCCTGGCGGATGCTCTCGACTGGCTCGACGACCCCAAGGCGCGGCTACTGGTCAACGGCCGCTCGGGCCGTTCCGCCGTGCAGGTGCCTGCCATCAGCCTGATGCTGGATGATGGCACCATCGAGCCCCGCCTGCGACTGATCCGGCCGACGGATGCGAGCACGGTTCCGGCGAAGATCATGGAGGACACCCACTGGCTGGAGGCCGACCGCGCGGCCTTCGCCGCCGCGTGGACCGCGGAACTGGCCGAGGTGCCGGAGTTCAGCGAATCCACCCTGCATATCGTGGCGGGTCTGTTGCTGCCGATCTGGAAGCAGCTGCCCCAGGACGAAACCCGCGTTTATCGCCTGCAGACCGATGACGGCCAGCGCATCATCGGCCGCCGCGTCTCACCCGCCTGGGTCGCGACCACGCTGGCCAATGACGCGCCGCAACTCACGGCGGCCCAAGTCCATGCCCTCGTTCTGGAGGGCAAGACGGTCGTGCGGTTGGCCGAAGGGATGGAACTCCATCGCTCGCGCGTCATGGGCGTCAACCGGATCGAGCTGTCCGGATTCACGGAAGCGGCAAAGGACCGGCTCAAGGCTGACGGTTTCTTCTCGGAGATCATCAGCTGGAAGCTGCGCCTGTTCTGCCCGACGGATGCGAGCGGGCTCAAAGTGCTGGAGCGTCTGCTCGCGCGTTGTCCTGTGGCGGGACTACAGGCGCGCGGAGGGTCTTGAGTCATGTATTCCGAGACCGAAGATGTGATCCGCGCTCTGGCGGAAAATGCCGAAGGCGTGTGTCGCGCCTACCTTCCCGCCGGTCGGCGGGAAGGGTCCTACTGGATCGTAGGCGATTTGCAGAACAACCCCGGCCGCTCGCTTTTCGTGCGGCTGACCGGGTCCACGTCTGGGCCGGGCGCTGCTGGCAAGTTCACCGACGGCGCCACGGGTGAGCATGGCGATCTTCTCGACATCATCCGCGAGAGGACCGGGATCTCCCGCTTTCCCGATCTTCTGGCCGAGGCCCGGGCACATCTGGGCCGTCCCCAGCCGG
>CALAHL010000745.1 GCA_937891725.1 uncultured Rhodospirillaceae bacterium
TGCCGCCCTGGTCCTGCTCGGCCCGTGCACGCCCCATCGCGACGGGTGCGACCACCGAAAGATGGGACGGGTGCGGCGAGACCCAGATCTCGGGTCCGAACGGCGAGGTTCCGGTCCAACCGAGATGGTAGGGGCTGTCCGACGATGCGCCGAACTCTTCAGGGAATTCAGGGACTTCCTGAGCCTCTGCCACAACACGGGCAAGCGGCTTGCCGTACAGCAGCGCCATCTGGGTCAGACGGCCGCGGTGCATGCCACCTGCCACCACCCGTCTGATGCCTGATCTGTCCGCTGCCCTCAGCACTTCGGCCACCAGCACCAGATACCCTTCGGAGCCGGACAGTCCGAAGGTCTTGGCCCCGGGCATCCGCCGGTCGCACATGGCTTCGAACAGCTCTCCCTGCGCGATCACGTCGAGTGCGGACTGCCGGTCGGCCGGTTCCCAAGCGCTCTCGGCCTGAAGCGCCAGCCAGTCACGTCGGGCGGTGTCCTGAATGTGTCCGATCTCCCAGCCGATGGTGCCGCAGTAGGCCTGCTCCAACGCCGCCTCCTCGCCGGGCAAAAGGCCATACATTGCTGGGTCCAAATCAGGCACCCGCGAGGGCGCTGACAATCCCAAGGGATCAAGCTGCGCCGCCATCCAGCCCCAGCGGCGGTAGGCTTCGGCCAAGGCGCGGCGCGCGCCGCCTCTGGTGGCGCCTTCAAACAGGGCTTCCAGGGCCCCGGGATCTCCGGCACCCAGAAATTCGGTATTCCGCATCAGAGGATGTCCTTGGTCAGATCGAAGACTTCAACTCCGCCAACGAAGCAGGCGACGCTCCAGCATGTCGATGGAGAAACTCAGCAGGACGCCGAGCAGGGAGAGGATAACCACACCTGCGAACAATCTTTCTAGATCATAAAGGGCTCCGGCCTCGAGAATGTAGGCGCCGATCCCGTATTCGGCCCCCAACATTTCGGCCGCCACCAGGAGGATGATGGCGATTGCGAGGCTGATCCGCAGTCCCGAGAGAATCCCCGGCATAGCGCCCGGCAAGACGATCTTGCGCACGATCGAGACCCAGGACAGCCCAAAACTCTGCCCCATGCGAATCAACGTCCGATCGACATTGTCGACCGCCCCATAGGTCGCAACCACGGTCGGCGTGAAGGTTCCGAACGCGATCAGCGCGTATTTGGAACCCTCATCGATGCCGAACCAGATCACGAACAACGGCAGCAAGGCGATTTTCGGAATCGGAAACAGCGCCGCCACCACGGGGGAGACGCCGGCACGGACATAGGAGAACAGCCCGATCAGCACGCCGGTCGCGATCCCCACACCCGCGCCCAAGAGTGCGCCGACGAACAGGCGAGTCAGCGAAGGAAGCAGATGGGTCCACAGCATGCCGCTCGCGTAGAGATCTCGGAAGGTGCCCAGAACGTCGGAAGGACGCGGCAGAGTCAGGGCGGAAATGAAACCCGTTCGGGTCCCGAGCTCGGCCAGGATCAGCAAAAGGGCGAAGACCGCGAACCCGACCCAGCGATAGGGGCGGGTGGTGAAACCGCCGCCTCGGAATGGCACGGGCTTGGACGTTCGGTCCTCAGACATGGAGTAATTCCGCATCGGCAGCCCGCGCCTCGTCCCGCATCAAGGCCCAGAGATGGCGTTGCTGCTGCTCCAGGTCCGGGTCTCCAAAACCGCGTTCCGCCAGGGGTTTGTCCAAATGTACTATGTCCCGGATCTGCCCCGGTCTGCGGGACAGCACGACCACGATATGACCGAGCCGGACGGCCTCCGCCAGATTGTGGGTGACGTAGATGGCGGTGAACGGCGTCCGGGTCCAGAGCGCGATCAGGTCGTCCATCAATAGCTCACGGGTCTGGCTGTCGAGGGCTGACAACGGCTCGTCCATCAGCATCACCGCCGGACGGACCGCCAGCGCCCGCGCGATCGCGACCCGCTGCTTCATCCCGCCGGACAGTTGCTTAGGCAGAGCCGTGCCGAAATCGGTCAGCCGGGTGCGCGCCAGTACATCGTCGATGATGGCTTCCCGTTGCGTATTCGACAGGGGATGGTCTTCCAGCACCAGTGAGATATTGCACCGCACACTGCGCCAGGGCAGCAGTGCGAAGTCCTGGAACACA
>CALAHL010000746.1 GCA_937891725.1 uncultured Rhodospirillaceae bacterium
GGTCAAGCGGAGAGGATCGTCGGTGGAACCGATGATTCTGCAACAGCCTCTTAAGAGAAATAATTCTCGGATTATTAATTTATCTTGATTTTCTATAAAATTTTAGATAAATAATTTTAGTGTGTCGTCCTTCAGAAAGAGGGAATTAGGAATGACCAGAATGGTAACGGATCGGGCGTATGCCCTTTTGAAGCAGTCAGTCGCCGACATTGTCGGTGACGAAACCAAAATTGCGGCCGCGCTGTCTCGCGCGGTCACCAGCGGAAGTCCGCTCGACCTTATGATGGCCCAAGCTTCGTTCGACGATTTAGACGGCCAAGTCAGACGGAGGGTTATGGGACACGCCGTCCACTTGGCTCAAGGCGCCACGTTGCATTAGGAGCACACCTCCGCATCGTGGCCCCGATCGAGGAGCGCTCGTCGCACCCCAAGCCCCCAAGCCCCCCGCGACGGGCATCCCCCGGCCGGACACGATCCGGCCGGGGTCTTCGCGCTTTTGCGGGCAAATCCCTCTATAGACCCTGCTCGGGTTCGTAGAACGGCGGGAACGTGTCCAGGTGGCGGGTCTCCCGCCAGTGCTGCAATGCCCAGGTCACCGTCGGAAACGCCAGCTCGTCCCAGGGAATCTCCTCCCATGTGAACAGGCCGACCTCGCGGCTTTCGGGGCCAGCGGAGACCTCGGGCGACAGCAGTTTCGCACGGTGGATCATCTGTACCTGGCTGATCCGGGGGATATTGTAGATTCCCAGCAACCGATCGATCTCGATCCGCGCGCGGGCCTCTTCCCATGCCTCCCGCATGGCACCTTCCATGACCGTCTCGCGCTCTTCCATGTATCCGGCGGGCAGAGTCCACCACCCGATCCGAGGCTCGATCGCCCGGCGGCACAGCAGGATCTTGTCCTCCCACACAGCAACCGCCCCAACCACGATCTTCGGGTTCACATAATTGATGAAGCCGCAATCGGTGCAGACCAGACGTTCGCGATCATCATCCACCGGGATACGGCGCGCGACCGGCCCGTCATGGTCGGGTTTGCGATGATCTTCGGGATCGAACTGCGGGAAGTCTTCCATACTCATGGCTGGATTAGAGCATGATCCCGGCCCATAAACAAAAGCCGCTCAAACAAAAAGCGTCCCGATCCGGGACGCTTTCAACCAAGTTCTGATATTGCCGTCAGATCAGACGACAATATCCAAGTTTCCGCCGCGGCCTTGCGCCTGCGCATCGGCATTGCCAAACGGAATCACATTCCGCTCGCCCTCACTGCGCTGTTCGCGGCCCTGCTCGCTGTCCTGATTCGCCGCACCTGTCTCTTCATCCTGAGATACGGCGGACGTCGTCAGGTTCGCAACCCCGCCATTTGACGGAGACTGCGCTTCGCTGCGCGGCTGCAAAAAAGCCGAATTCGGCTGAACGCTTTGCGTTGGTGTAGCAATTGGCTGGAGCATCTGCTTCCTCCTACTTCATACTCAATATAATTCGTCAGGTCCGGAAAATCAAGGAAATCGACTCATTCGGCGCAATCCATCATCCGATTACGA
>CALAHL010000747.1 GCA_937891725.1 uncultured Rhodospirillaceae bacterium
GCGTGGGTGCGCTTGTAGAAGTGTTTGATCAGGCCACGCTCCATGATCAGGCCGATCAACAGCATGATGGGAATGGCGAACAGAATCGACAGCGGCACCGCGTAGTCGATGATCATGCTGCCGGTCTCGCCATACCAGATCTCAAGGTAGGGGATCTCTTTGTAGGCATCGAAGAACGTGATGCTCTCGTCCTTGACCCGCTGCGAGATGGTCAGAAGCTTCTGCAGGGTGACCGCGCAGAACGCGCCCAACATGAACAGCGCGCCGTGGGCGAAGTTGACCACGCCCAATGTGCCGAAAATCAAGGTCAACCCGAGCGCGATCAGCGCATAGGCTCCGCCCTTGTCGAGCCCGTTCAGGAGCTGAAGTAACAAAGCGTCCATGGCGCCGCTTTCCCCACCGGAATGTCAGTCGAAAACAGGAACGGCGGGCTAAGCGCACCGTTCCGTCGGAAATCAGAGATCGGACAGAATTGGAACCCGGACAGGGGCCTCGTCTCCGAGGCCCCCTCCGATCCGGACGGGCAATACCTGCGACCGTCCGGAAACTGTCCGCAACCGGGCCGATCAGACCCCGTTGTTGCAGGGGCCGAGCTCGCCGGCGAACTGCGGGATATTCGGGTCGTAGGTGACCTGCTCCCGCGGCACTTCCTGCACGACCTCGAGAAGGTCGAACTGGCTGGACGGGTTTTCCTTACCCTTCACGACCAGCACCTTCTTGAAGCACTGGTGATCCTCGGCCCGATAAAGGGTCGGCCCGTTGCCCATACCGTCGAACTCGAAGCCTTCGAGCGCCTTGCCCAGTTCGCACGGGGCGAAGGTTCCGGCCCGCTGTGCTGCATCGGCATAAAGCAGAGCCTGGACGTAGCAGGTGTGAGCGGCCTGGCTCGGCGGGAACCCGTACTCGGCGCCGAACGACTTCACAAAAGCCTGGGAGCCAGCGTCGGTCAGCGACCAGTGCCAGTTGGTGGACCCGAAGATGCCCTTCACGTTCTCGCCCGCGCCCTGAGCCATCAGACGGCTGTAGAGCGGCACAACGACAACCATGTCCTTGCCGTTGACCTGCTTGTCGCGCAGGCCGAACTGCACGGCCTGGGTCAGCGAGTTCACCATGTCCTTGCCGTAGTGGTTCAGGATCAGCACGTCGGCGCCCGAGTTCAGAACCGGCGTGATGTACTGCGAGAAGTCACCCGCACCCAGCGGGGTCCGGACCTTATTGACGGTCTCCCAACCGATCGCCTCGGTCGAGTTCGCGATCGACTCTTCCTGAGTCCAGCCCCAGGTGTAATCGGCGGTCAGGTGATAGGCCTTGCGGTCCGCGCCGTAGTTCGCGAGCAGCACCGGAGCCAGGGCGGCACCGGACATGTACGCGTTGAAGAAGTGGCGGAAGCCGTTGCGACGGCGGTCCTTGCCGGTGGTGTCGTTCGAGTGGGTCAGACCGGCCATGAACGTGATGCCGGCTTCCTGACAGAGCGACTGCACCGCGATCGCCACGCCGGAGGAGGACCCGCCGGTGACCATCACAACGCCGTCTTTCTCGATCATCCGCTTGGCGGACGCGCGGGCGGCATCGGACTTGGTCTGGGTGTCGCCGGTCACGAACGCGACCTTCTTGCCCAGAACGCCGTTGCCCTCGAGCGCCTTCGAGGAGAAGGTGTTCAGCATGCCGCCGTCACCCTCGCCGTTCAGATGCTTGACGGCCAGCTGGTAGGCCCGCAGCTCGTCCGCGCCCTCGTCGGCATAGGCGCCGGTCTGCGGCACGTTGAAGCCGAGGGTCACGGTCGAGCCGGTCGGCTCGTTCAGATAGGTTGCAGCGCCTGCACCCCGGATGAAGAATTGCGGCGCGGCCAGACCGGCCGACAGAGCGATACCGCCCCTCATCAATCCGCGACGGCTTACGCCTTGCTTGAATAACGTCATGTGGATCCTCCCGTTCGATGCCTCGTCGGCTTTTGGCATCCGCCTGCCGAGACCAGTCTTGTTGGACTTCCTGATCCATCTTGGATCGCGTGGCGGTAGCTGACCGTTAGAAGTGCCCCGAATAGGAGACGGCAACCAAAGCCGCGCTCCAAACTCGTCGGTTGGTCAGCTATGAAGCGAACACCACTGACGCGAACTGTAAATCAATTTGCAAAACTCTCAAATAAACTGTTGTTATAAAAGAATAAGTTTGTCAAACTGAGACAGTTTTCGCAGGTGCGAACGTAAATTGTTTACAAAATGCCGGCGTAGAGACTGTCGTTTGGAGGCGGAAGATGGCCCGCGAATTGCTCGGCTTTAAGATCCGGGAGCGGCGAAAGGAATTGGGGCTGACCCAGGCCGGGCTCGCGAAGACGATCGGGATTTCCCCATCATACCTGAACTTGATCGAGGCGAACAAGCGCACCATCGCCGGCGCGCTTCTGAACCGGATCGCGGGTGAACTGGACCTGGATGCGGAGACCCTGGCCGGAAAGACCGAGCGTCGGCTGATCGACGATTTGCGGGAGTTGGCGGCCGAGCCGCTGTTGCGGGCGGCCCGCCTGTCCGAGAGCGGCGCAAGCGATCTGGTCGCCCGTCATCCTGGATGGGCCCGCGCCCTCCTTACTCTCCATCGCGGGTACGTTGACAAGGTGCACACCGTGGACGCCCTGTCCGACCGGATCAGCCGCGATCCGGCCTTAGGGGAGGCCGTGCATCAGATTCTGACCCACATCACGTCGATCAGATCGGCGTCCGAGATTCTGGAGCATGTGGACGATCTGGCTCCAGACCAGCAGCGGCGATTCCATGCGATCATGGCTGGCGAGAGCGCAAAACTCGCCGACGTCGCCCAGACGCTCACCCAGTTTTTTGACCTGTCCGAAGCCGACACCCGATCTGTCACGCCGGCCGAAGAGGTCGACGATTTCATTATCGAACGGGGTAACTATTTCCCCGGGTTGGAAGGCGAAGCCGACGCGCTTCGCCGGGCCGTCAAGACTCATGGCGAGACGTTCATGAGTGCGCTGATAGATTTTCTGGGTGCGCGGTACGGCGTCAAGGTCGTCAATCGGTCACCAGTGGAATTGAGCCACGACGGGATCGAGGAACGGTTCCGGAATCAATGCCGGTATATTGCCGCGAGCAAGACCGTCGAATTCCTGGACAACGCCACGATCGCGACCCGGCGGTTTCAGTTGGCCCGCCTGGCGGCCGAGCTTTGCTTGTCCGAGGCCATAGAGGCTGAGCTTGATGACCCGAGGTTGACCACCGACACCGCGCGCGCGCAGGCGTTTCGGGCGCTCGGCTCCTATGCGGCGAGTGCGATGCTGTTCCCATATGACCGGTTTTTCGAGGATGCCGAGGCCACGCGTTACGATTTCGAAATCCTGCGCCAGCGTTATACAGCCGGGTTTGAGCAGATCTGTCATCGTCTGGTAACCCTCAGGAAACCTGGAGCGGAAGGCGTACCGTTCGCCTTTCTGCGTTCCAATCCTGCCGGTCATGCGACAAAACGGTTTCCCTTGCCCGGTCTTCCGCTGCCCCGTCATGGGCATGCCTGTCCGCTTTGGGCGATTTATGGAGCTTTCCAGACTCCGGGTCGGGTCGTCCGCCAGTTGGCGGCGTTCCCGGATCAGAGCCGGTTCCTGTTTATCGCTCGCACGGTGACCAAGCAGCCTGCCACCTTCCATGAGCCGCAGTTTCTCTATTCGGTGATGTTGGCCTGCGACGCGATCCATGCGGATCGGACGGTCTATGCCGAAGGAATCGATCTGGTGGCGACCCAGGCCGCGTCCGAGGTCGGTCCCAGTTGCCGGCTCTGCCCCCGCACCGACTGCATGCAGCGCGAGGAGGAACCAATCCTGGGCCTCTAGCTGCGATGTGGAGCGGGGACCGATTTAACGCATTTCTCGCGGCGGCTATCGGCGCTACACTAGACGCTAATAAAGCGGTCGGCTCGAAGTCGATTGCGCAGAAGTAACGGGGGGATAGAACGTGTCGGCACATGTGCTGATCGTAGAAGACGAGCCGAATATCGTAGAATCACTGACCTTCATCCTCAAACGGGAAGGATGTCTGGTGACGGCGATATTTGACGGCGAAGCAGTCCTGGAAACGCTGCTGATCAAGAAGCCTGATGTGGTGATCCTTGACGTGATGCTGCCCAAATTGAACGGGTTCGAGGTGCTTAAGCGCCTCAAGGCGGATCCGATTCTAAAGGTGATCCCCTGTCATGGTCCTGACGGCAAAGGGCCAGGACAAGGATCGCAAGACGGCGGAGGATCTGGGTGCAGATGCCTTTGTCACCAAGCCGTTCTCAAATCGGGATGTCGTGGCCCGGGTCATGGAACTGGCGGCTGCGTCGACGGCGTAAGAATCGGAAGCGGCGCAGGAGGTCCGATATGAACATTTCCAAGATCCGAGATGCGATTCTGATCGTGACATTTCTCGGAGTCTGGCTGTTCATGCCACCGATGTTGGATGTGTTCAATCAAAGGGCTTCCTTGCTCGGGATGCCCCTGATCGTGGTCTATGTCTTCGGTGGTTGGCTGGCCCTGATCGGCTTGACAGCCCTTCTCGCAAGCCGGATCAGTGACGACTCGCCAGAACCGGGCGGTCGTGACGGAGATCTCGCGCTGGGGCCCGATATCAAACTCCCCGATCGCACGCCCGGGGGCTGACCGGATGTTGTCCGCCAACATCGTCCTCACGACGGCGATAGGCTATGTCGCGCTGCTGTTCCTGGTGGCGTTCGTCAGCGACCGGCGAGCGCGCGGCGGCAAGGCCGGCATGGCGACCTCGCCGATCATCTACACGCTGTCGATTTCGGTCTATTGCACCTCTTGGACATTCTACGGTGCTGTTGGTTCCGCCGCGCGCAATGGGCTTGAGTTTCTGACCATCTACATCGGCCCGACGCTGGTTTTCGTCGGTTGGTGGTTTGTGTTGCGCAAGCTGGTGCGGATCGGACGGGTGCATCGGATCTCCTCGATCGCCGACCTGATCTCGTCGCGGTACGGCAAAAGCACCAGGCTGGCGGTCTTGGTCACGGTGATTGCCGTGATCGCGAGCACGCCCTACATCGCGCTGCAGCTTAAGGCGGTGACCACCAGCTTCGAGGTGGTCAGCAATACCGGCGGTGACGGCCTTAACATCACCACTGGATTCTGGGTGGCCGCCGGCATGGCGGTGTTCACCATTCTGTTCGGCACCCGCAACATCGACGCGAACGAGCGGCATCACGGTGTGGTCGCCGCCATTGCGTTCGAGGCCCTGGTCAAACTTGTCGCCTTGCTTGCGGTCGGGGCCTTCGTCGTGCATGGCGTGGCGGGGGGGATCGATAACATCTTTTCGATGCCGCCGGCTGAGCGGGTGTTGAGTCCGGATGTGGTGTTTGGTCCGCGCTGGATCACGCTGACCTTCCTGGCCGGAACCGCGATCCTGTGCTTGCCGCGTCAGTTCCAGGTAACGGTGGTCGAGAACGCGGATGAGCGGCATCTGCGGACGGCGTCCTGGCTGTTTCCGCTGTATTTGTTTCTGATGTGTCTCTCGGTCCTGCCGATCGCGATCGCGGGCCTGGCGTTGCTGCCGGAAGGTTCGAACCCCGATATGTTCGTGCTGACCCTGCCGATGGCCGAAGGGCAGCATGCGCTCGCCCTCTTGGCCTTTATCGGTGGGTTCTCCTCCGCGACGTCAATGGTGATTGTCGCCTGCATCGCCCTGTCGATCATGGTCTCGAACCAGATCGTAATGCCGATCGCCCTGCGTTTGCCGATGTTGTCCCGTGCGGTCAGCGGGGACGTTAAAAAGCTGCTGTTGGTCAGTCGCCGGATCAGCATCGTGCTGATTCTGCTGATGGGATACGTTTACTTCGTGCTGAGCGCGCGGTCGGACGCGTTGGCGGCGATGGGGCTGATCGCGTTTGCCGGGGTGGCCCAGTTCCTGCCAGCCCTGATCGGCGGGCTCTATTGGCGGGCGGCGACCAAGGGCGGGGCCGCAGCGGGGCTGTTCGCGGGTTTTGTGGTTTGGACCTATACCCTGGTGGTGCCGAGTTTCGAAGGCAGTGGCATCATCACCCACACGTTTGTCACCGACGGCCCCTGGGGCATCTCGATGCTCAGGCCGGAAGCGCTGTTCGGGATCGAATCGACCGACCCGCTGGTTCATTCGGTGTTCTGGAGCATCAGCTTGAACCTCGGGCTGTTTGTGCTCGTCTCGCTGCTGCAGAGCCAGAACACGCTGGACCGGCTGCAGGGTACGTTGTTTGTGGATGTGTTCCGCAATCCGACCCGCAGCGAATCCCGCTTCATCCGACGGTCCGCCACCATCGATGACCTCTACACCATGGCGCAGCGCATTCTGGGGGCCGAGGAAGCACGCCGGGTATTCGCCGAATTTGCCCACAGGCAGGGCTTGGCCGATGACATGCCGCGACCCGACGCGGCGTTCATCGCGCATCTTGAGCGGCTGTTGGCCGGTGGCGTCGGGGCGGCGTCCGCGCGCGTGATGATCTCCCAGGTTGCGACCGGCGAGACCATCAGCATGGATGAACTGATCAAGCTGGTGGACGAGACCCAGCAGGTGATCGAGTACTCCCAGCAGCTGGAAGCCCAATCCAAGGAATTGCAGTCGACCATGGTCGCCCTGCGGGAGGCGAATGAGCGCTTGCGGCAGCTCGACGCCCAGAAGGATGACTTCCTCAGCCAGGTCAGTCACGAGGTGCGGACACCGATGTCCTCCATCCGGTCATTCTCGGAGATTCTGATGGACGGGGCCGACCTGGACAGCGAACAGGGCCGCAAGTTCCTCGGCATCATTCATGACGAGACCATCCGTCTGACCCGGCTCTTGGATGAGATCCTGGATCTGTCACATCTTGAAAGTGGCGAGCTGTCGCTGCGTCTGGAGGATGTGAATGCGGCGGACGTTCTCATCCGCTCGGTTGACACCTGTCGGGGCATGGCGACCAGTGCGGGCGTCGAAATCTCGATCGGAACATCCGTGGCGGAGGCCCCGATTCGAGCGGATGCCGACCGGTTGAGCCAAGTCTTCATCAACCTGATGTCGAATGCAATCAAGTACAATACCAGCGAAAATCCGAGCGTGACCCTCAGCAGCCGCGTCGATGGCGGGATGTTCTACGCCTATGTGGATGACAATGGTCCCGGCATCCGGACCGAGGATCGGGAACGGATCTTCACGAAGTTCTCCCGCGCCTGGAGTGCGGCCCAGCCCAATCGGACCGGTGCCGGGCTCGGGCTTGCAATCAGCCGCGCCATCGCTCGGAAACTCGATGGCGAGCTTGAGCTGTTGCCCTCGACTGGGCGCGGCGAGGGCCGGGGCGGTGCCCGATTCCGTCTGCGGTTGCCCTTGAGGCCGGCTGTGGAAACCGATTTGGGTCGCGATCTTTCCGCCGCCGAATAGTGGGCTGTGCCCGCCGGGTGAAATCCAGTATATCCGATCCGCATGACATCCCCATCAAACCCGTCTGAACTCGACCCGGTCGGACGCGCGGCAACCTGGCTTACCGGGATCCTGCTGCTGGCGTTTCCGGCGGCGGCCGTGCTCGCCAAACACTCGATGACTCTGATCGTCACGGTTCTGGGAGTCGGGCTGATCGCAGCGGCTGGTGTGCGAGCTATTCGGGGGGGCGATCGCAACGGCCTAGGGCGCACGTTCGGTTGGGTCCTTGCGGCGGCGGTCGCGTATCTGGGTTGGGCGGGTCTGGTCCTCTTATTGCGCGCACCGGATTGCGGTCGATGCGGCGAGAGCTGGATACAGCTTGCCGGTGAGGTCTTGGTGTTCCTGCCGCTGGCAGGGCTAGGTCTTGCCAAACGCGCCGGAATCCGTGCCGAGACCATTCTTTGGGCCTTGGGGATCGGCGTGCTGCTGGCGTCACTTGTGCTGTTCGTGGAGATGAGCTTCGACGCCCCGATCTATCGCACTCTCAGCGGGCGATGGGACGATCCGCGGGTCGATCTGTCCCGCTTCAATCGTGGAAGCTTGGCGCTGGTCCTGGTCTCGATCCCGGTTCTGGGCTGGCTCTGGAGCAAGGGGGCTCGGGCCCTGGTTTTCGCCGCCGCGATACCGATCCTGGTCGTAACGGTCTTGGGGCGCTCGGAGGCGGCGCTGTTGACCGCGATCATCGCCCTTCTGGTCGCGCTGCTGGCCGCGATCCTGCCGCGAGTCATGGCCTGGGTCCTGATGGTCGGCTTGACGCTCGGCAGTCTTTCAGCTCCTTGGATCGCGGGCCCCTTGCAGGTCTGGCGGGTCGAGACGGCGCAGGCTTTTCCGCTCTCGATCGTGCATCGGTTCGAGATCTGGGACCATGCGGCCTATTATGCTCAACTGGCTCCCTGGACCGGATGGGGCTTCGGCGGGTACCGGACGCTTCCGATCGAGGGACCACATTCCGACAGCTATGTGGTGGCGTCCCATGTGGAGGCGCATGCGCATAACGTGGCGCTTCAGCTTTGGGTCGAGACGGGTATCGTCGGTGTGGCGCTCTGGCTGGTCATGGTCGGATTGGTGGTGCGGGCCGCCTGCGCGCTCGGCCCCGCACTTCGGCCGGTGGCTTTTGCGGCGATCGCGGCGGGGTTGGTGCCGGCCATGGTCAGCTTCGGGTTCTGGCAGGCGACCTATCTCGCAATGCTGGCGATGATGGCGTTCGTGACGCTGACGGCACGCGACGTGGCGACCCCGCGCTAACCGACGCGCTTCCGAACGTCTGCCCACAAAGTCTCATAGGCTGCGGCGGCTGCGGTCCGCGGTGCGAAGGCACCAAGCGGCGCGCGCTCCACTCCCATGCGTTCCACCACGCTGGCATAGGGAATCTGCGTCGACAGGACCTCGGGGTGCCGGTCCGGAAACCCTTCGACAATCTCCCTGTGCATCGCCTTGCGCCGATCCACCATCGAGAAGAACGGCAGCAGTTTGAGATCTTTCAGCTTCTCGTCCTTGCGGAACGCCACGAGCTGCTCGTAGGTCCGGATGGAAAGCGTGGTCGGGATCAACGGAACCAACAGTGCGTCCGCCGCGTGAAACACCGCTTCCGAGACCAGAGAAACGCTAGGTGGGCAGTCCAGCATGCAGATATCGTAGGTACCGGACAGCGGGCGCAGCAGTTTCCGAAGCCGTTTTTCCGACTTTTTCTCGGCATCCAGCAGCAGATCAAGATTTCGGAACGAAAAGTCCGCCGGGATCAGGTCGAGGCGGTCATGATCGGTTCCCTTGATCAGATCTTCCAGATCGTGCTTGCCCGTCACCAACCCCTTGCCGCCGCCTTTGATCTTCGGCTTGACCCGAAAATAGAAGCTGGCGGCGCCCTGCGGGTCCAGATCGACAACCAGCACCCGGGCCCCTTGCGCGGCTGCAACATGGGCGAGATTCACGGCGGTCGCCGTCTTACCGACGCCGCCCTTGATGTTGTAGCTGGCGAGGATCTTCATACGGCAGTCTCTCCAACATGAGGGGCTTGCGGGCGCGGTTTCGGCGAGAAGGTAGCGCGGAATGCCCGCGCCGTCTCCCGATCCGCGAAGGGTTCGAACACCTCGGCGAACCGGACCCGGGCCGCTGCCCGCTTTCGGTTGAGATCTTCGGCCCACGCTCCGATCGCCATCAGCGTGTCTGGATTCGCCTTGCCGGCCTGGGCCATCTCATGCCCGAAACGGTGGAGCGCTTCGGTCTGGATTTCCAGATCCTGAACATCGCCAAGAACTTGCTGGAGCGTTTTCAATTTTTTCAGGAACGGACGGATGCGATCCTTTGGAACTAAGTATCTAATAAATTCAATGAGATAACGGAGTTTTTTCAGTTTTTTCCGGAGGTCATGAAGGGCTTCGGCCTCCGTGTCCGGTCCGATGCGCGCGCCCTGACGGACGGCCTTACGATAAACCCTCTCAATCTGCTTTCCGACCACGCTTGAGATCGGGTGACGTTTGATGTCGGTGTCCGACCAACCTTGCGCATCCGCCGCCAAAAATGTCCGGCAACAGGTGATGAAGGCGTTGTATCTCGTTGAATTCAAATCTTTCAGCAGAGTCCGATGCGCGCGCGCCTTACTGTCCTTCAAGTGCGTTCCCAGCGGCTCCAGGATCCGCGCCTGCTCCGGCGAGACCGAACGGATTTGGGCTTGGAGCGCAAGGATGTGCACATCGAGATCGCGGGTCGGACCGGTCACCGCACCCAGCCAGCGATAGTCCTCTCGCATACGCGCTTGAGCCTGTGCCGGGAGGACATCGCCGAGTTGTTGAAGGGCGGTTCGGCTGCGTCTGATGGCAACTCGAAATTCGTGCAGGAACTCGCTGTCGATATCGGCGATGACTCCGTCCCGCCGGCTCTCAATGGTGTCGAGCAGCTGGCCGAGAATATGGCGCATCGCCGGTCCGGCCGGGGTCTCTAAGGCGACCTTTGGCTCGGTATCCTCCATGTCGGCATCAGTGATAAGCCGTGGCTTCCTATTGACCTGCATCAGCGGGACCGCTTCGACCGCCATCCCGATCCGCCGCAGGCCGACCATGAGGTCTTCCTCGCATGCCGCCCAGCCAAAATCCCGTCGGATCCGGCCGGCGACCGCATCGGCATTTGCTCCGTAGCCCTTGAGCGGGTCGACCCGGACCCGCGCGGGGATCTGGCTCCGCACCCCATTGACCTCGATCTCGCCGCTCACCTGGCTGAGCCGGACCCGGATTTTTCCGTTGCGGTCTCGAAGGGCGATTTGAGAGTCTTTAAGACGGAGGGTCGCCCATGTGAGCAGGGCGCGCATTTCGACGATGGGCCGGAGCAGATCTTGCAGGGGTCCTTCAGGCAGATCATCGCAGAACCGGGGAAGCGGGCTTGCAGAGGGCCGTTCCAGACTGGTCTCCGCCCGGTCCTGTCCGGTCAGGTCCCGAAGTTTCAAATTAATGACGCTGGTCTTTGAGCGCTTTGCACGTGGAAACGACTCCGCCTCCAACCGGAGCCCGGCGCGGTCGAGGCGTTGATCCGGGGTATCCATGAGGGTCACCAGCCTGGAAGACCGGATCGCGGGGGCCACCTGAAGGGCGCCGCGAGCCTGCTCTGCGATCTGCGCCAGATCCACCGGCGGACTCGGTGCGAACTCGATTGTCGCAGCCGCCAGGTACGTCTGGATGGAACGTGCGTTTAGGCCGTTCAGTGCGGCATTCCGTTGCCCCGTCATGCGCAGAGGGTCGTCGCCACGACGGTTGACGTGGCCTGCGATCCGAGCTGCTTTGCGCGTTGCGCCAGCCAGTCAAGTTTCCGGTCGCACAACCGTGCGGTCCGGAGATCGAATGGCCGCGCGGCGAGATTCTGTCGCAGAATTCGGATCTCTTCGATCAGCAGGCACCGCTGCTCGCCCATAAGGCCGGTCCGCTCAAGGGCCCGGCTCGCGGACGCCAGACGCTTCTCAAGTTCCGCGAACGAAGTCAGGGGGGTGCGGGCGCTGTGCGGGTTCTCGATCACCGCTTGCAGCCAGGCGGGTTCAGTGGGTCTGGTCGCGTGTCTCATCGTTGGCTGTCGCACTTCACATAACTGTAACAATTCATATCTTAAACTAGGCGCACGCGGTGCGCTTTTCAAGAATAAATTTGCGCACCAAGTGCGCATTTATGATGTCGGCACGTGATCCTGTCAGTCCGATTTCGTTTCCTGGCGGCGCATCGGCATCGCGTCGATCGTGTCGAACAGCAGGTCGGTCGGCATCAGCCCATCGCGCCGCAGCTTCTCGCCACCGTCCTTGCCGACCAGAACGGTGGTGAATATGTCGTCGTCAACCTCGAACAGGGACCGCAGGGCAAACGAGTCGAGCCAGCGGACCTGCGCACCATCGACCAGGACGCGCCGCTCGACGATTTCAATCACCGTCAGATCACGATCCCGAAAGCCGGAGGTGTCCTCCGTCACCCGGAGGCGCTGGGCTGCCAGTCTTGGGTCCTGAGGTACCGGGGCGAACACCAGCAGAAGACGTCGCTGCCAACGATACCGGCCCAAATCATCGCCGGTTTGCGCCTTGAGACGGTTCGGGACCAGCGAAATCCCGCACGCGGCCAGGAGCGTTCCCACCAATTCGCGTCGGTGCAAGTGGGGCATACGGTGTTTGTTTCGCCTATTCGCCATCGTTCTCGAACCCACGCTATTTCCAAAACCATCCTTCGGGTGCTGATATGGGATTGCCTTTAGATTCGGCCAGATGGCCCTTGAGCCAGTTGGGGGCCGACACTGCGCGAATGGAGATTTGAGTCATGGCCTTGCCGGCTTTCGAAGACGTCAAGCGGATTGCCATCCTAGGAACCGGCACCATCGGGGCGAGTTGGACCGCGTATTTTCTGGCCCACGGCTATGACGTGACAGCATGGGATCCGGCGGACGGTTGGCGCGACCGGCTTCAGGCGTTTGTCGACAATGCACGGCCGCAACTGCAGGCCTTGGGGGCGGACCCTGCGGCCGAAGGCAAACTGGCGTTCGCCGAGACGCCTGAGGCGGCGGTCACGGGCGCACAGTTCATCCAGGAGAATGCGACCGAGCGGATGCCGATCAAGCGAGAGCTGTTCAGCCGGATCGACCCCCATGTGGGACCGGACACCGTGATGGCACTGTCGACCTCCGGATTGATCCTGTCGGATATGCAGGATGGGCTTGCGATGGCGCCGCGCATGGTGGTCGGTCACCCGTTCAACCCGCCGCACCTGATCCCCTTGGTCGAGGTGGTTCTGGGCAAGGCCACGGCACCGGAGACCGGCACCTGGGCCCATGGCTTCTACGGCCATATCGGCAAGC
>CALAHL010000748.1 GCA_937891725.1 uncultured Rhodospirillaceae bacterium
CCTCTCGATTCCCGCACAAGCAAACTTTCCGTCAGGAGATCGACGACGGGTATCCGGCACCTTCTGCTCCGCCGAGCCCGTGAAAGCATCTGGGTTCTGCCTCATCTCGGGTCGCTTCGGTCACGACGATGAGCCGGAAATCCCGCGCTATGAATATCCCCCAATCGAAGGGCTGGTTAGGCCTTCCATCACGCAGCCGGAGGCACAATTTCTGCAGACCGGTCTGTAAAAACTCGGATATAGTCTCTATTCCTTGATGTCGCCAAAAGCCACTTGCCACGAAGCTGAATTTTTCCATTTTTTGAATGTGTTATTTTTCTCGTTGACCTACTTGGATGATTTCCTTCTTGAATGATCCAGGCCAATCTTCGCCCGATACAACGAAAACAGGGAGTGAACCATGAAGCTTCGTCCATCCCAGCTCATCGCCGCAGGAGTTCTTGCCGGTGCGCTTACGCTGAGTTCAGGCATTGCCTTTGCACAGGACGCCAAGAATTACATCCTTTCGACAGCCTCTACCGGCGGAACCTACTATCCGGTCGGCGTCGCCATTTCGACCCTCACCAAGGTCAAGCTTGAGCCGCAAGCGAAGATCGGCATGTCTGCGATTTCGTCCGCTGGGTCGGGTGAAAACGTGAAACTGCTTCGCGACGGCGAAGCGCAGTTTGCGATCCTGCAGGGCCTCTTCGGCTTTTATGCCAAGACCGGTACGGGTCCCGTGGAAGCAGATGGCCCGCAAACCAATCTGCGTTCGATCAGCATGCTGTGGCAGAATGTGGAGCATTTTGTCGTCGCAGCCGATGCGGCGAAGACCGGTACGATGGCCGATTTGGTCGCTCTGAAAGGCCAGGCGGTTGCCATGGGTGCCAAGAACTCCGGCACGATTGGTTCGAACCGGACCATTCTGGCGGGCTTCGGTTTGGACATGGACACGGATTTTGAGCTGATGTACGGCGGCTACGGCCCGTCGGTCGCGGCTTTGCAGGATGGCAAGGTCGTCGGTGCCGGCGTACCGGGCGGTGTTCCCGTCGGTGCGCTCGTTCAGTTGATGTCCACGGCCGGTGACCGGGTCAAGATGCTGAGCATGACCGAAGAAGAGATGGCAAAGGCCGATGACGGCCGCGGCCTCTGGGTGCCTTACACCATTCCCGCCGAGACCTATCCTGGTCAGACCACGGACATTCAAACTGTCGCTCAGCCGAACTTCCTGGCCACAACGGCGGACATGCCGGAGGAAGATGTCTATCTGATCACCAAGACGATCTATGAGAACCTTGCCTTCCTGAACGCCATTCACGCGGCCACCAAGGCGATGTCGATTGAAAAGGCGATCGGCGGTTTGCCGGTTCCGCTGCATCCGGGTGCGGCGCGGTACTACAAGGAAGTCGGCATTACCATTCCTGACAGCCTGATCGCCAAATAGGAGCCAATCCTATTCGGTTTCGACGTGGACAATCGAACCGGGGGTCGCATAGCGCGACCCCCGATTTATAACCGGTCTGAAGTCCATCAGTCGACCGGGTCATAATAAAATAGACCACAGGGCTTCACATGAGCATTGATCACGCGGAAGACGTCGATTTTAAGAATCGTTCAAATATCGAACGTATTATCCTTTTTCTGGCAGTCGGTATCGCAGTTTTTCATATCTGGATGAACACGCTCGGCACTTTGCCGACGCTGTTCCAGAATGGCTTTCATTTCGCGGGCTTCGCTCTGCTCTGTGGGCTGGTTATTCCGGTTTCAAAAAAATCCTGGGCGCAGCGGCCGGTCATCCGGGCTCTGGACATCGGCTTCGGCGTTTTGGTCGCGGCGGCAGCCCTCTACGTGGTCAATGCCGAAAACGCGATTTACGATCGTGGCGTCCGCCTGGACACGCTTGATTGGATCGCGGGTACAATTTGTATCGTTGGCGCAATCGAGTTCACCCGCCGCACGACCGGGCTGATCATTCCCTGTCTGATCATCATTTCGCTTGCCTATATTGCCTGGTTCGGCGCCTACGTCCCCGGGGTTTTTCGCTTCGCAGGCTTGCAGCCCGAGACCCTGATGTTCCGGTCGATGTACGGGGACGACGCTCTGTTCGGCAACATTGCGGGCATCTCGTCGACCTTTGTCTTCATGTTCATTCTGTTTGGCGCGTTCCTTTTGAAATCCGGCGCGGGGGACTTCATCGTCAATATTTCCAGAACCGTTGCCGGTCGCTTCGTCGGCGGGCCCGGTCTGGTCGCGGTTATCGCCAGCGGGCTGACCGGCACGATCTCGGGGTCCGCCGTCGCCAACACGGCGTCGACCGGGGTGATTACAATTCCGCTGATGAAGAAGGCCGGCTTCAAGCCGCAATTTGCCGGTGGTGTCGAGGCCGCAGCCTCGACCGGGGGGCAGCTGATGCCGCCGATCATGGGTGCCGGTGCCTTCGTCATGGCGTCCATCACTCAAATCCCCTACACCACGATTGTGGTGGTCAGCATCCTGCCGGCAATCCTCTATTTCCTGACGGTCGCCTTTTTCGTTCGGATCGAGGCGCGCAAGGTCAATGCGGTCCTGCCTCCGGACGAGAACAGCCCAACCGTGTGGCAGGTGTTTCGCGACGGGGGCCCTCCCTTCATTCTGCCGGTAGCCTTGCTGATCGCCCTTCTGGTCATGGGCTATACCCCGACATATGCAGCGGGATTTGCGATCCTGACCTGTATCGGCGCCTCGTGGCTGACCCCGAACCGCATGGGTCTCAAGCAGGTCATAGCGGCCCTGGAACTGGGGTCACGAAACATGATCATGACCGC